>WQYJ01000205.1 GCA_009781325.1 Propionibacteriaceae bacterium
ATCGCCGAAGCTGCATCGGCGACATTGCAGTAGGAAAAGAACTGATTCCCCTCACTCTTCAAAACGATGTCTTGGCCTGCGACAGCCTTGAAAAGGAACTGCGACAAGGCCTTGGTGTCTGTTGGACGCAGTGTGGGTCCGAAGATGCGCGGTAGGCGGGGGATCACCACATCCAGACCATGCGCAGATGCGAAGGCCTGGCAGAGGGCTTCTCCGGTACGCTTCGACTCCGGATAGCCCGCGCGGGTGGTGTTGCAGTCGATGTATCCCAGATCAGATTCGGTGAATCGCGGAACTCCGTCACGATTATCACCGTAGATTTCAACCGTTGACAGGTATCCAACCCGTCTAGCACCACAGTTGACACCGAGATTCAGCATGGAATAGGTACCCTGCACATTCGTTGTGATCGTGCCGATAGGATCCTGGGCATACTGCGCTGGGTGTGTGTTGCTGGCAGCATGGATCACATAATCAGCAGAATCGATCCGTACGGTATCCGTACGGATATCAGCGGCTGTCAGTACGAGATTCTTGCTCGCTAGGTAGGGGTAGAAACGTCCTCGAAGGCTCGGAAGGTCCCTGGCAAGACCATGGACAGTACAGTTCAGGCCATAGTCAGCATTGCGTGTCATCAGGACATCGGTAAGAAAAGAACCGATCATACCGGAGACCCCAGAGATCACCACTGTTGCGTCTTGGAGTCCATTCCAATTGAGGTCCAAGCCAGCAACACCGGCGAGGTCCTCACGGTAAAGCTGACTGTCATAGAGTTTCATAATCGCGGGGGCTCCTAAGCTGGCGGGTTGGCCGAGAGGGAAGCACCTGTGACGTAGGCCCGGAAGAGGGCAAGATCATCAGGAGTCGTCAGCTTGATGTTCTTATCGGACCCGGCAGCGAAATACAGCCGCTCGCCGAGGTCCACCATCATCGTGTTCGCATAGGACGAACCCCCAATGCCGATTCCACGCTCAAAAGCCTCACGGTAGCGGCTGGAGAGCAGATCATAGCGATACGCCTGCGGTGTCGAGACTCGCCGCAGAGTTTCCCGGGGAACGTACGCAGTGGTCGAGTAGGGATCGTTTTCGTCGATGGTGAATATTTGCTCGTTGTACGGCAGCGAGGTCACACCATTGCCGTGTTTGCCCGCAACAGCCAAGACATCGGAAATTACTCCGGGGTCAATAAGCGGGCGGATTCCATCATGGATCATCACTAAATCGGTCGGGCTGCACATACCTTCCAAGTGCTGGACCCCGCGATAGATGGACTCCTGAGCACTTGCTCCGCCGGAGATGATCCAGGCAAGCTTGGTGATGCCGAAGTGTTTCGCATAGTCAGCCAGAATCTCATGCCAACCATCGACACACACCACGCCGATGGAGTCGATGCTGGGGTGATCCTCGAAGGCCTGGAGGGTGTAGATGATCACGGGCTTATCCTCGATGAGGGTGAATTGTTTGGGGACCTCCAAACCCATTCGTGAGCCGATGCCACCTGCGATGATGATGGCTGTGTTCATGGATGCCTGCCTCGCAATCTCGATTCGCATGTTGTGTGGGTGTCTGTGTCGCCAGATGCTCCCGAGTAGTGAGCCTACCCTCTATCGCAGGCGAACCGGGATTTTCTTCGAAAAGATACTCCATCCCCCCCGAGGTGATGTTCAGCTAGAACTCGTCTTGTAGAACTCAATTCCTTCTTGGATGGGGCCATCGAACTTGAGTTGACCGTGGTCGATCACCAGTGCTCTCTTGCAGAAGTTTTCGGCATGGGACAGCGAGTGGGTGACGAAGAGCAAGGTCACATTGTCCCCAGCCATGATCTCCTGCATACGTTCCAGACTCTTCGCAGAGAAACGCCTGTCACCGACCGCGAGAACTTCATCGAGTATGAGAATGTCCGGTTTGATCGAGGAGGCGAACGCAAATCCGAGGCGGGTCTTCATACCAGAGGAGTACGTACGCATAGGCTGATCGATGAACTTGCCGATTTCAGCGAAGTCAGCGATTTCGGGCAGCAGTTCGTGGATCTGTGAGGATGACATCCCCCACAAGCGTCCGCGCAGGATGAGGTTCTCGCGCCCAGTCAGTTCGGCATCGAAGCCGGCTGACAGGTCAAGCAGGGCAGAGACCCGTCCATGAACCTCCACAGTCCCGCTCGCGGGTGTCGCAACGCCGGTGACGATCTTCAGGGCTGTGCTCTTTCCAGCGCCGTTGGCACCGAGGAAGGCCACTGATTCTCCTCGCTCAATGGTGAAGCTCAGATCTTTGTTGGCATCGACCTTGTCATAGTGCATCCGAGGCCAGAAGGCAGCAAGGAAACGCGCTCGATCGTTCTTATACAGGCGATAGGTTTTGGTGACGTGCTCAAACTTGACCGCGATGGGATTGGTAGCGTCGTCAGTTTCAATGATGCGTGCTTTAGAGGACATCAGCCACCTCCGTACCCAGACGGTGCTGAATGCGAATGGCAAGAATGAACATCACTAGGAAAACCCCCAGGAAGGGATAAATCAAGCGAGGTTCGCTCCATATCCAGTAGCCGTCGCACAGAGTTGCACGGAAACTCGTCGCAAAGAATGTCACCGGATTAAAGGACAGAATCCATCTGAGCCACTCTTGTTTGACGTTTGAAATGTTGAAGATGATCCCGGAAAGCCAGAACAGGGGTGTGGTCAGTGCGCGGATGAGGTTGTGGAAGTCTTTACTGATCGCTGCTAGCGGTGAGGCCATCATCGACCAAATAGTCCAGAAGAAATACATAACCAGCGCGAGGAAAGGCAGTTGGATCGCGTAGATCGTCAGCGGCCAGCGCATGACAGCCATCACCACAAAAACAATGAGCAGGATCATCAGGAAGATGATGAAGTGGGCCATGGCGAAGAAGGACGAAATCACCGGAATGGGGAACCGCAGCCTATTGACCAGGTACGGATAGCGCCGGTAAACATTCGATCCGCCAACGAGCATGTCGGACATGAAGAACCAGGGGATGAGGCCAACTGTCAGCCAGACAAGGAAGGGAACCCCATTGACTGGGCCGCTGCTTCCGCGTATTCCTGTGGACAGTGCGAAGGCAAAGACAAGGACATAGATTGTTGGTGTGGCAAAGATCCACAGCCAGCCGAAGGCTGCCCCTCGTACTTGCTTCTGAATCTCAGTGACTGCGAGGCTCCAAATCTGAGAACGCCAAAGCCAGTTCTCACGAAAAAAGCTCCGTAACGTGGCAATCATCAATACACCTTGCAAGATTCCCGACTATAGGACATCACCAATAGACACGCTCGGATATTACCATATTGTCCTTGTCTGGTTCAGGCCCTTGAGGAGCAGCGATGGGCTGGGAATCACTGATGAACAGTGAAGAGGTTCGTTCAGGGCGGTAATCTAGAGCGCATAGTCTGCTCCCAAGCAGAGGTATTGAGCCACGATGAACAGGATGGTTTGGAATCACCCATGATGAACTCACACCTTGCAGGTTCGCCGAGCCGTCCGCTCATGACGGTCGTCTACGGAACCCGTCCAGAGGCTATTAAGTGTGCGCCGATCATCAAGGCGTTCAGCCAAGACGTGGACCTCGATTGTTCGGTGGTTCTCACTGGCCAGCACCCAGAGATGGTAGCCCCGATCAACCAAGGCTTTGGGATCACCGAGGATGCCAACCTCGATATCTTCGCCCATCGTCAGAGTCTCGCTGAGATTGCAGGTAAGACCATGACTCGGCTCACCCCGTATTTGCGCGAGAGGAAGC
>WQYJ01000206.1 GCA_009781325.1 Propionibacteriaceae bacterium
CTCCCTACGTCGGCTGCCGGGGGTCCTGCCTTCGGCAGGATGACCGGGGGTTAAGACAAGGGGTTATATAGCTAAACGTTCTTTCACAACAGCAGCCAACGTTTCAGCCACTGCTTGGGCGCGCTCTTCAGTATCAGCTTCAACCATAACTCGCACTAGCGGCTCCGTACCTGAGGGACGAAGGACGACCCGTCCATCGGAACCAAGCTCAGCTTCCACTTCAGCCACTGCGGCAAGGACACCTTCATCAGTTGCCGCACGCGAACGATCAACGCCCTTCACGTTAATCAACACTTGCGGGAACCGGGTCATAATCGTCGCCAACTCAGATAAGGGCTTACCCGTACGGCACAGTTCCTGTGCCAGGTGCATACCCGTCAGCGTACCATCACCGGTAGTCGCAAACTCAGACATAATCACATGCCCAGACTGTTCCCCGCCCAGAGCAAAACCGTTAGCATTCATCGACTCCACAACATAGCGGTCGCCGACCTTGGTGGTATCCACCGCAATGCCGTTGGCTTCCATCGCACGGAAGAGCCCGAGGTTGCTCATGATCGTCACCACGAGAGTGTCATGAGCCAGACGACCCTGGTCCTTCATCGCTGTAGCAAGAATCGCCAGAATCTGATCCCCATCGACAACTTCACCGGCGGCATCAACAGCAATACAGCGGTCAGCGTCACCATCAAGCCCGATCCCCAGATCGGCACCCGAAGCAATGACCTGCGCCTGCAAAGACTCAATATGAGTCGATCCGCAGTTCTCATTGATGTTCAGTCCGTCGGGGTCATCATGGATAGCGACAACCTGCGCTCCTGCAGCCTCGAAAGCAGCCACTGAAGTACGGTACGCAGCTCCGTTCGCGGGATCTAACACGACCTTCAGCCCATGGAGCCCACCATCGGCTCCCAAGGAAGCAACAAGATGATTAACATACAGGTCAGCAAGCTCGGGACGCGCCGTCACCCGGCCCACATCTGCGCCAGTCGGGCGTTCCCAATCCTTACCCAACTCCTCTTCGATCCGATCCTCGACCTCATCGGGAAGCTTGACTCCCCCACCGGCAAAGAACTTGATCCCGTTGTCAGGCATGGGATTATGGGAAGCTGAAAGCATCACACCGAAGTCTGCACCGAACTCTGTCACGAGGTAGGCCAACCCAGGTGTAGGAATCAAACCAACGATGATCACATCAACACCGGAACCCGCAAGACCAGCCACCACAGCCGCCTCCAGGAATTCTCCAGAGATACGAGTATCGCGGCCAACCAGCGCACATAGACGCTTGTTTGGTTCAGCTCCAGCTAGAACACGTGCTGCTGCTACCGACAGATCAAGAGCCAGGTCAGCAGTAAGTTCCTTGTTCGCACACCCCCGCACCCCATCGGTGCCAAACAGGCGAGACATCAGCGCTTCGAATACTGAGGAGCCTTGCGTGCCTTCTTGAGACCCGCCTTCTTACGCTCTTTCACACGAGCGTCGCGCGTCAGCATCCCAGCCTTCTTCAGTGCGGGACGAGACGCTTCTTCATCAGCAGCATTCAGAGCTCGGGCGATACCCAGGCGAATCGCGCCGGCCTGACCGGAGACTCCGCCGCCGATGACCGTTGCGATCACGTCGTAGGAGCCCAGGACATCAGCGGTCACGAAAGGCTCGGAGATTTCCTGCTGGTGGAGCTTGTTCGGGAAGTAGTCATCCAAGGCGCGGCCATTGATGCTCCACTGTCCCGTACCGGGGACTAAGCGTACGCGCGCAATGGCTTCCTTGCGACGACCCGTACCACGCGAGTTCTGGACCACGGCGGGGCGACCGAGCTTCTCGGCAGACTTAGTCTCCTCAGCGCGATAGGCGATCTCGCGATCTTCCTCGTCGACGAATGCTGCTGGAATCTCTTCCAGTTCCTCTTCAATGGTGTCAACTGGCTGTTCAGACACTTGCTAACCTCTCCGCTTTGTGGACGATCGTGTAGGGCTGAGGCTTCTGCGCTGTATGCGGATGATTCGGCCCGGAGTAAACCTTGAGTTTGCCAATGAGTTTGTGGCTCAGTTTGTTCTTGGGAAGCATCCCCCACACAGCGCGTTCAACGGCCTTGCGGGGATTTGTGGCCAGAAGCTCACCATAGGACACCTGGCGGAGCCCGCCGGGATACCCCGAGTGGCGTGTTGCCATCTTGGCGACCCTCTTCTTGCCAGTCAGAGCAATCTTGTCGGCGTTGACCACAATAACAAAGTCACCTGTGTCAATATGTCGTGCGAATTGAGGCTTATTCTTGCCTCTCAGTAAACCGGCAACTGTCACAGCGAGGTGGCCAAGTACGACATCCTCAGCATCGATGACAACCCAGTTCCGGGTGATCTCCCCTGGCTTGGGGCTATAGGTAGACACGGGTCAGACCATCTTCCATCTTTAGCAAACATTAAAATTGGACTTGGCGCCGCTATGATTCCGCGCAGGAACGAAAGCGCACCAGCGCTCAACTTTACCCTTGGAAACCCCAAAAGGTCAAGGCGAGAAAACAGCATTTTGCCCATGCTGGTTGCCATAGTAATAAGTATGAAGCGTAAATCAGTTCTTGTTCTTATTATCGTCCTCAGTATCTGCTGGGCTGGGTGTTCTCCGGCACAGGCTTCGCCACAGAAAGCGGTGGCCCCTGTTCTCGGTGATGTAGTACGCACCTTCGATGCTCCTGATCCAAACTGGAAGGCTGGGCATCGTGGGGTAGACATCGCTTCGGCGGCGGGCCAGGTCGTCGTTGCGGCCATGGATGGGGTGGTCTCTTTCGCTGGTGTGGTTGTTGATCGTGGGGTTATTAGCGTCTTCCACGGTGATCTCACCACTACTTACGAGCCTGTGGAGGCTGTGGTACACACCGGCGACTATGTCCACGCGGGTGATCCTATTGGGATTCTGGCACTTGGTCATCTCTGCCCCCAAGATGCCTGCTTACATTGGGGTCTTAAACGCGGTGAGGTCTATTTCAATCCTCTCACCCTGCTCGGTGGCGGTCAGGTCAGGCTTATTAATGCCTCGCAGATGGATCGAGTACGAGCCGCAGCCGCAGCCATGCGGGAAGGGATGAGTGCTGCGGGGTTAATTTCCCCCACAACAGGTGTGATCACTGATGTCTATGGAATGCGTTTACATCCTGTTGATGGAATATGGCGTTTCCATGATGGGCTAGACATCGGCGCCCCCTGCGGAACTCCCATCGTCGCCGTACGGGACGGAAAGGTGACTGAATCCTCGTCTAACACTGGGTACGGAAACCGCCTAATCATCGATCACGGCGACACCCTAGTCGGGAAGCTAACCACCTCCTACAACCACGCCCAATCCTGGGTTGTGGGCATCGGCGACCAAGTAATCCAAGGCCAACTAATCGGCTACATAGGATCAACAGGAGTCTCCACCGGCTGCCACCTCCACTTCCAAACCTGGGTCAACGGCGAACTGGTAGATCCGCAGCCACTGTTGAACTAATCCCCAACCCCCACCCCCGGTCATCCTGCCGCAGGCAGGACCCCCGGCAGCCAACGTGTGGACTAAAGAGAGACAGCGCAACCCAAGACCCTACGACGACCGCCGGGGGTCCTGCCTGACGGCAGGATGACCAGGGGTCGTCATTCTGCGTGGAGCGAAGCAGAGTGCAGGACCCCCGGCAGCCAACGTGTGGACTAAAGAGAGACAGCGCAACCCAAGACCCTACGACGGCCGCCGGGGGTCCTGCCTGACGGCA
>WQYJ01000207.1 GCA_009781325.1 Propionibacteriaceae bacterium
CGGTGAACACCTACACCGGGTGGACTGCTCGCGGCTGGGCGTCGGCAACGGCTGCGAATGCAACCGTGGTAGTGACCTCAGGATCCTATTCTGTCAGTGCGGATGCCACTCTCTATGGGGCCTACCAGCGCACACTGACAGTGACCTACAATGCGAACGGCGGCTCCTCGACCCCTGCTTCAACAACTGGCATCCAGTACACCAATAGTTCTGCGATCTCAGCGACCGCGAATCCATCGGTGACACTAGCTGGTGGGATCACGAAGGCTGGCTCTCTCTTCGATGGTTGGGTGTCTTCGGTGACTGGTACGAAGCATTCTGCTGGTGCGACTGTGTCGATCACAGCAAACACCATGATGACCGCAGCCTGGGTTGCCGACAATATTCCGCGGTTCCAGGTCACCTACAATGCCACCGAGAATGGCGGAACAACCGCCTCGACCACCGCTCAAGTAGCCCAGGGTTCTACTGTGGACCTCACACTGACAGCCGCAAAGCCTGGGTGGACCTTCGTCGGATGGAACACCAACAAGGATGCCAAGCTAGCAATGACCGCACTGACTCTGGGATCCACCAACGTGACCCTGTATGCGATCTACTCCAAGGCCATCACTGCCACGTTGATCGATGTCAACGGCACGACCCAGACCACTCGTACTATCTCCGAGACGATGTACAACAAAGAGATCGCGGTTCTGTTGAAGATTCCCGCGGCAAACACTTACACAGGATGGAGTACGCGCGGCTGGTCACTGACAACAGCACCGGATGCACCGGTGAAACTGGTCTCCGGCAACCAGACCACCCTGGATAACGTCACTCTGTATGCAGTGTATGTACGCACAGTGAGCGTCACCTTCAACGCCAACGGCGGGTCAACAATACCCGCCAAGCAAGTCATGGCGCAGTACGTGAATAGTGCGTCACTAGCAACACCGACCTATCCGACTATTACCCTACCGAGTGGAGGTTTTCGCACCGGGTATGTCTTCGACGGCTGGGTCTCCAGTGTTTCTGGCACGAAGTCACCCGCAGGAGCAGTAGCGACCATCGAAGCAGACACCGTGTTCACAGCCTCCTGGAGGTGACAGGGGAGGACCCAACCCCGGGTATGAGAACCCGTCCACTGGTCATCCTGCCGCCAGGCAGGACCCCCGGCAGCCGACGTAAGGACGTGAGTAAAGATCCACCCACAGACCCTACGTTAGCCGCCGGGGGTCCTGCCTGACGGCAGGATGACCAGTGGTTGGGTCCCCCTTGGCACACCCCCAGTAACAACACTAGTTAATTGATAACATCATGCCCTGAATTCAGCAAGTAGTCTTTAAAAATATGGGAACCCTTACTGCTCTGACTAGCATATTTATCCACTGGTTGAGAGATCTGGCATAAATACGATCTCTCTGATAAGTTGAGTAATGTCATGGAAGAGCAAACCCGGCGATAAGCCAGCAGGAGGGGTTGGACAAAGAAGTCTTCGCTTGCTCGATGCACCGATGCGCATGACCGGAACCATCCGCTGACCCGTTCCCCTAAAAAGGAGTCTTTAAATGACATCAACAACCGTGGACAGAAAACGCAAGCCCTTTTCGAATCTGCTAGCAGCGCTATCCTCCCTAGCGCTAGTCGTCGTTCTAGCTGGACAGAGCACACCATTCATCCCCCAAGCACAGGCAGCTCCGATCAATGAGCGTGCCATGATCATGACTGCAACGCTCACTGAGTCACCTGCCTCAATCCGCCTGGATTGGCCCACGAGGACAACTCCGCCGCCCACCTATAACGTCTTCCGCAGGGCGAAGGATGCCCAGTCATGGGGAACTGCGATCGCGAGCCTGCCGGGTACAGCGCTCACCTATACCGACACCAACATTGTCGTGGGTCAGACCTATGAATACCGTGTTGCAGCCAGCAACTCTTCCAGCTATGTGGCTTATGTCTTGGCAGGAATCAAAGTGCCAGTGGTGGAATCCCGCGGCAAAGTAGTCCTCTTGGTTGAATCTGAAGTCGCAAGTGCGCTATCAGCCGAGTTGGCTCTATTCACCAAGGATCTCATTGGTGATGGTTGGACAGTGCTGCGTCATGATGTCTCCCGGGATGCAACCCCCGAATCGGCGCGCGCCCTCGTCATTGCGGATTACAACGCCGATCGCAATAACGTTAACTCCGTGATCTTGTTCGGTCATATTCCCATCATGAAAGCTGGAAATCTAGCACCCGACGGCCATGAACGCCGCCCCTTCCCCGCTGATGCCTACTACGGAACCATGGGCCAATGGACCACCACGGACTTGTACCTTCGAAGCGATGTTGAACTACAGGTTGGGCGTATCGACTTCCATAACATGCCCGCTTTTTCGAAGAATGCAACCGAGCTTCTGCGTCAGTATCTCAACAAGGACCACAAATATCGTATTGGTCAGATGCCGGTGACCAAAGACGCCCTTATCTCAGACGGCTTCGGTGTTGACTCCGTTAATAACACCGCGAATGCAAATGCTTCACGCCTGTTCCCGATTCTGTGGAAGAACCCCCAGGTTGACCAAGGTTCCTGGCAGACCTATCTTCCCAATAACTCCTACACATGGGCCCATATAGCTGGGTACGGAGGATGCTCCTTGGTGGCTGCTGTTGGCGGAAACATCACCACAGCAATCCTGGCTGGGTCGAACTACAAGATGATCTTCGGTCAGACGCTGGGAAGCTACTCCGGTGAATGGGATTGCACCAACAACTTCATGCGGGCAACCCTAGCTTTGCCTGAGTACGGCCTGACCTGGACATGGGTGGGACGTCCCAACTGGTACTTCCACCCCATGGGCCTGGGAGAGACAATCGGATATTCCACGAAGATCACGCAGAATGCCTTCAACTCTGGGCGGTACAACGACTATGGAATGATGGGCGGGACTATTCACCTTGGCCTCATGGGTGATCCGACTCTGCGGATGTATCCCGTGTTCCCAGTGACAAACCTGAGTGCGAATGCCACCTCGGGTTCTACGGCGGTGTCCTGGACTGCATCGGCAGACACCGGAGTCTCGAACTACTACGTTTACGGTGCGGCTAACGAAAATGGCCCGTACACCCGTCTAGGCATCGTCTCAGCCACCTCGTACACGCACACAAACCCAGGTTCAACCCAGTTCTACATGGTGCGTGCTTCCAAGCTCGAACAGACTGGTTCCGGCAGTTTCTACAACCTCTCCCAGGGAGAGTTCGTCAAGGCATCAACCTCTGTTCCAGGGGCCTTTACCCTGACGTACAACGCT
Source organism: Propionibacteriaceae bacterium (assembly GCA_009781325.1). Classification (GTDB taxonomy): domain Bacteria; phylum Actinomycetota; class Actinomycetes; order Propionibacteriales; family Propionibacteriaceae; genus WQYJ01. The sequence continues at coordinate 3,273 of WQYJ01000207.1, forward strand.
ACAGAGAACGGTGGAACCACCACAGCCGCCCCGGCACAACTCGCCGGTGGTGCAGCAGTGAGCCTGACACCGACCGCAACGAAGAGCGGCTGGACCTTCGTTGGCTGGAACACCAACAAGGATGCAACCACGGCGCTGTCTAGCTATACGATGCCGTCAGCCAATGCCACGCTCTACGCCATTTACTCCAAGACAATGACTGTCACACTGAAGGACTTCAACGGAACAACAGCAGCTACGCGCACTGTTCCGGTGACGATCTTCAACAAGGCCACCTCAGGCAGCGCAACCCTGCCTACTGTGAACACCTACACAGGCTGGACCTCGCGCGGCTGGAGTACAGCCATCTCTGGTAATGCCTCTGTTACTGTGGTCTCCGGTGCCTACTCGGTCACGGCTGATGCGACACTCTACGC
>WQYJ01000208.1 GCA_009781325.1 Propionibacteriaceae bacterium
ACTGCTACCTCACAACCATCAAACTCTCCAACCACTCCTAATAAGGAAGGCGAGACAGAACAAGATCCTCAGCTTCCTTCAGGGTATGCATACCTCAATACAATCGGTGGGAAACCTGTTCTGGTTGCTCCGTGTCAAGCAGTGTCGTACGCTGTGACATCGTCGGCGATGCCTGTCGGTGGGGAACCTCTAGTACGCAAGGCTATCTCTATGGTGGGGCAGATGACTGGACTGGAAACAGACACGGAGAGTGGAGCAAGTGGCTCAGGCACAGTCATCACAATCAGTTTCAAGCATGAAAGGGAAGATCCCAGCCTCGCAGGAAACGTTATTGGAGTGGCTCATGTTCAATCAATTGGAGGATTGCAGGACCCTCACATTTCCAAGGTCAGCATCAGCTTAGAGATTGAGTGGTTCGCGCCCGCTATAAAGCGTACGCCAGATCTAGCAACCATGGTCGTTGTCCATGAGATTCTACACGGGCATGGGCTCGATCACGTGAATGACCCGACTTCGATCATGTATTACTCAGCAAAGGCGACTCAGCCGAATAGTGCCGATTACAAAGCTGCTCGCGCATTGAATCCTGGTTGTACAAATCGGTCAACTAGTTCCGATACAGGTGAAGTGAGTAGCACGATCTCTGTACCTGAAATGTGGAATGCTTGCTCGTTCCACATATGGACTGGGTTCGTCTATCAGTCGTGTTGCTATGGTGGACCATCTTTGTCTAGGTCGTGGACTCGCCGCTTCTTGCTTCGCAATCCGCCCCCTTCGTTAGCTCTTTTGACCCTCCTAGGGCCATGCTACTCAAAAGCCCACCGGGCTTCTTCCTGACACTCGGGCCCTCTCGGGCTCTGTTCTCCACGAATGCAAAAAGGGCGGAAGGATCAAATCCTTCCACCCTTATCGCATATGTGGAGCACAGGGGACTCGAACCCCTGACTTCGACCTTGCAAAGGTCGCACTCTACCAACTGAGTTAGTGCCCCAGTACCCGAAGCGGCCATTCAACCAACCCAGAAACAGCAATCAAAATCCTAGGCCAGGGTCCCCGCAGCGGGCAGTGGAGAGTATACCCAACGAGGGTAGTCACATTCCAATTATCCACGCGCTTTTCTTTGAATTGGGTCTGGCAAGGTGGTTTTACTGTTTCTGACCGATTACTCGTCGTCGGCATCGTCGCAGCAGCAATCGCACCCAGGGGTGGGTATCTTTGCCAGGGTTTCATCCCAGAGGCGGCGGGCCTCTGTTTGTTTCTGCGTCACAATGTAGACCACAGCACCAATTCCAACGAGCACGAGCAATACGCGGAGCAGCTTCTTCATACCTTCCAGTCTCTCATGACAACGCATGACCCTCCAAGCGAATAGGAGCCCAAAGACGCCACCAGCCCCTTCGCAACAAGAATTCTTCACATTTTTTGCCTGAATAGTGGTATTTATTGTGCCTTATAGCAGAAAGTGCTACATATTCCGTAAACTAGGCAGCGTGAAACTGCTGACTTCACTGCGGGCAGAGGGTGCAACACGTAATGAGTGGCTCCTGAGCTTCGCGCTTGCAGCGACAGGCCTCGTACTCTTCCAGGTCCCATTTCTCGCGGTCCTGCACCTTCTCATCGACTCAGTCACCACAGGGATATGGGTCGTTGCTCTGATTCTCGGATTCCTGGCATTCCTGACGATGATTTTCTGGCGCCATTACCCAGAAATCTTCTTCTACAGCCTGCTTGTGATGATCCTCCTGCAGTTCGTCTTCCTGGCTTTCCCGATGATTTCGCTGATCATCATCCCCGTCGCTGTGTTTGATGTCAGCCGGCGAAAACCATCACGCAGAGCCCAACTCTGCCTAACATCGGCGATCATCCTCGCCATCCTCGGCCCCGTACTCTGGCTGCTGGCTGGAACCTTTGCCGGCTCAGCCTTCCAGACGATCATCATCTTGATCGGCCTATCAGTTGCTGGTTCAGCGATCACTGCGTACGCACTCGGCCGTCGAGGGTACGACGTCGAAGCTGCCCGAGCCCAACAGGTACTCGCAGAAATTGATGCAGCCGAGCATCAAATTGCTGAAGAAGCAGCCCGTCAGCTTGGAATCGAGACCCAGATCCGAACCGACATTGCCCGCGAACTCCACGACATCGTTGCCCACTCAATCGCCGTCATGGTTGTCCAGGCCGAAGGAGGCCTGGCTGCGGTCAAGCAATCTCCTGACAAGGCTCATGAAGCTCTGGCCACGATTTCAGAGACCGGGCGGGAAGCACTCCAAGAGATGCGGCGCATCGTACGTACTCTTCGATCAGAATCGGATGAACCTCCAGAGATTTCCTCGGCGCCGGGCTTGGCTGACATCGAAGCCCTCGTCGAGAAGGCACAAGCCGAACTCATCGTCATGGGGACCCCTCACGGGACGACCCCGACGATTGAGATGACTATTTATCGGGTCATCCAGGAAGCTTTGACGAATTCGCTGAAGCATGGCGGGCCTGGGGCAGATCCCCGAGTTCAGGTTCAATGGTTGCCAGGCCATGTCAGGGTGACTATCATGAATAATCTAACTGGGGACACCCCTATAGACGACTACCGCGGAACCGGACTGATTGGGATGGCCGAGCGCGTGGAAGCCTTAGAAGGATCACTAAGAGCGGGGCTTACGAAGGCAGGAGGATTCAAAGTATGCGCGCAGATTCCACTCATTCAGGAGCAGCAAGACCGGGGGAAAGAAACATTAACTCGACCAGCACCTCGACGCCCAGAATCACTCCCGATCAAGGAAATGGAAATGGAAACGGAAGAGCCAATCCCATCAGAGTAGCCCTTGTCGACGATCAAGCTCTAGTACGCAGCGGCTTTCGGATGATGCTTGAAGCCGAGCGAGATATTAAAGTCGTTGGGGAAGCTGGGACCGGTCAAGAAGCCCTCGATTTACTTAGAGAACTTGCTGTCGACGTTTTGTTGATGGACATTCGAATGCCAGGTATGGACGGGATGGCGACAACCCAGAAGATCACTGAGGCCGGCTATCCGACAAAGATCATTATCTTGACTACTTTTGATGTCGATGAGTACGTGTATCAGGCTCTTCGAGCCGGTGCCAGCGGCTTCCTTCTCAAGGATGCCCGGGCCACAGAGCTTGTTGACGCCATCCGAGCCGTGCACTCCGGTGAAGCCATCATGGCACCGTCGACGACTAAGCGGCTGCTGGCAAATCTGGTTCCTACCCCTGAAGAAAAGAACGAACCCGATCCTCGTCTTCGTCACCTTACAGATCGAGAGGTCGACGTACTCAAGGAAATCGCAAACGGATCGAATAACTCCGAAATCGCCGACAACCTCCACCTAGCCGAAGGTACGGTCAAGACCCACATTTCGCGCCTGCTATTCAAACTCCACGCCAGAGACCGCGTGGGCCTAGTCCTGTGCGCGTACGACATGGGCCTAGTAGAGCGCTAACCAACCGCCTGTCCCAAGGAGCCGCATAACCTGGCGCTGTGACAGAGCGGATGACCTGACTAACCCAAGCCCCCACCCCCGGTCATCCTGCCGTCAGGCAGGACCCCCGGCAGCCAGAGTATGGACTTAAGTCAGAAAACCCCTACCACAGACCCCACGCGCCCCCACCCCCGGTCATCCTGCCGTCAGGCAGGACCCCCG
>WQYJ01000209.1 GCA_009781325.1 Propionibacteriaceae bacterium
AGCCTGGACGACAGCCTCGCTGGCTGGTGACGTACCCCATTCCACTATCCAAGAAGCAATCTGGGAGCTTGTCTGGGCTGGATGGGTTTCTAGTGATTCACTTGCTGGAGTTCGGGGGTTGACCAAAGATCGCGGAGTCCTGCGCCGTCCCTATGTCCCGCGTCCTCGCAGAGTCGTGCGACCAGTGGCGTCTCATCGGCCTTCCATGCCAAGCAGATGGTTCGCGCTCCCACAGGTTGTGATAGATGAGACCACCAGACTGGTCCAAGCAGTGGGTCTCGAACTAGGAAGGTATGGGATCCTCACACAAGGATCCATCATGAATGAGCCGATGACCCCGGTCTACTTTGATACCTATAAGGTCCTTGCTGCTATGGAAGGCCAAGGTGCAACCAGGCGTGGATATTTCATTGAAGGACTCGGAGGAGCTCAGTTTGCCATGCCAGGAGCAGTCGACCGCTTGCGCGAAGATAGGAAAACCTCCATGAAGTTACTGGCCGCCTGCGACCCCGCGAATCCGTGGGGAGCCAGTCTTGAGTGGCCGCAATCCTTAGGGCATCGACCCAGCCGCAAGGCAGGTGCACTTGTTGTCCTTAACGACGGACACCCGGTGATCTACCTAGAGAGGGGAGCCCACACACTGGTGTCTTTCAATGAAGACTTCAATGCCATTAGTCAGGCGCTGTGTCTACTTGGGGAATGGATAGATCAGCATCGAATCAGTCCCGTGACGATCAAGAGAATCAACTCTGCTCCGGGGTTTGAAACACCATCATGGATACCTGTTTTCGAACAGTCCGGTTTTGTTATGACCCCTCAAGGTTTCGTACGAAGGCGAGCCTGACGCCACCAACAATGACTATTTTCCCTTATGAAACGTATATTTCGTGCACAATGTTGTGGAAGCGTGGTTATTTGTTCAGCCTCTTGAGTCTAGGGGAACCCATCACGTAATCTTTGATTCAAACCACAAGTAGAGAATGTGGTGAAACAACCAATGATGGTTAAAAACGAGGGAAATCTGTAGATAAAGATATCTACTGTCATACAAGGAGCTTACATGATTGCAAAATCAGGCAATCTGTCATGCCGTTGCACGTGTTGTCGCAAACCGTCTTCGTCATGCAGAGCAGGTCATCACCGCGATCCTCAGTCGATCTCGGCCGCAGGAGCCAAGATGACGACATCAACAAAGAAAATCAAGAAGAAAGTCTGGACATCTTTGGGAGTCTGGGCAGCCATTGCGGGGTTGTGGGCAGTATCCGTAGCCGTCACAGGCATAGCGGCACCAGCCCACGCAGACCCTTACAGCGATGACGGGCTATCAGCCAGCGTCACACCAGTAAAGGTGCGCCCCAATGTGTCTGCGGTCTTCACGTTAACTGTCACAGACCTCAATTCCTCAGGTGTTCAATTCGACACCTACATACTCACTGGACTGCCACAGGGATGGATTCTGCGCAACGGTGCAACACGACTCAATCCGATCTCTCCGGATCCGATCATTTATCAATTCCCGGCTCCGGATGCCTGGGCTGGACGAATAACGATAGAACCTCCAAACGGATTCACCGGGACCCTATCATCGGTAACTGTTGGCCGGGTGAAGTCTTCTCCGAATCTCATCGTTGACTTCGATAACGGCAGTTTTGACTATATTGGTCAGGCCAAGCCAACTCTGCCGTCCAGGAACACCAACTATGGCTACCATGATCCGCATCAGCTATATACCGTACCTCCCAGTTGCACCAGCACTCAGTACGGGCCGTGTGACGGCGACTATACGATCTGGCCGACAGCAAATATCAATGGTCCTCAGCACCAGATATACGGCCACTACAACAACTATTGGGCAGATTTGCGCTCCATCAGCAATCCCATGACCAGTCCAACAACGGCGGAAGTATGCGCTCGATGGGATGAAATACTGTCGAATGGCTCCGCCACGAACACCCTCCAGGTGACTAACTCACAATCGGCGTCCTCGGGGAAGATTGCCATCTTTAACGGCGCAACGGACATGCCGATCCCCAATGATCTTGTCACCACCACTGTTTCCGGTCTAGTTCCCAACCAGGCGTATGTCTTTAACGCTTATGTTGCGAATCTTTCGGATGATCCCCGAGGAGGAACTCGTCCTGTGAGGACTGCGGCTTATGTGAAGAAGTCCGATTCCGATATTGGGATTCTGATTGGTTCTACCCAGCCGCTGCCTGTTCAGGCAGGCTGCCATACCTATAACACCGGGTGGGTGCATAGTTCCGCGATCGTGATGACGGGCTCGTCCGGCCAATTGATTCTCAGTCTTCGTAACTATGCTGCTGGTGGATTTGGCAATGACCTGGCGATCGACAATCTGTCGCTATACCCGCTAGCAACGGTTCCGATCGAGATGACAGTCGCTGCGGCTGCGCCCGAACTGTTGATCAGTAAGTCGGCTGACCCTGCGTCAGGGTCGATGGTTTTTGCTGGCCAGGAGATCACGTACACACTGACAGGGAAGAACTCCGGGGATACCGATCTGCGCCCAGTTGTTCTGACAGATAACCTCGCCGGCGTTTTGAGTCATGCAGATTATGTCGTGGGATCGGCCACTGCACTCATTGACGGCAACCCTGTAGCACTCCCGGTTCTCTCGGGAACCACACTGACGTGGAGCGGCACACTGACAGCCACCCAAAGTGTCACAGTGACCTATCGAGTCAAGGTTCACAGCGATGTACAGCCTTCCGATCATCTGGTCAACCGGCTCACCGGCAGGGGAGAGGACCCGGATGAACCAGGAACAGAGGTTCCCGGAATCTGTATTGAGGGCGAAGAGGAGGAGTGCTCCACGACCCATACTCCGGGGGTACCAGGGCTGTTGATAGCCAAGACATCCGACCCGACCAGCGGTTCAACCCTACGCCCAGGTCAGACCGTCACCTACACCGTCACAGCAGTGAATACCGGGAATGTGGTCTTGGACCCCGTGGTGGTCTCAGATGACTTGCGTAAGGTTCTCAACCATACCTCGTTTGTCGCAGGCTCACTGAGGGCAACCATAGATGGGCTCCCGACGACTATGCCCTATTTCACGGGGTCACAGCTAACCTGGACTGGGGTTCTCCCGGTAGGAAAGACTGTGACGCTGACCTACAAAGTTACGGTGAATATGGATGTGACTTCGTCAGATGTCCTGGTCAATGCAGTGATCGGACGAGGCGAAACCCCCGAGGATCCCGGTCATGATGTTCCGTCGAACTGTGTGACAGGTGAAGAAGAAGGCTGTTACACCACACTGACGCCGATCATTTCGAAACTGGAGATTTACAAGGAATCCAATCCAGTTTCAGGATCAACGGTGTTCGCAGGTCAGATCATCACATATACCTTGCACGCCACGAACACTGGAGACATAGGCCTCGATCCAGTTATCCTGACCGATGATATGGCTGGGGTGTTGGGGCATGCACGATTTGTCCCTGGATCAGCCTCAGCAATATTGGATGGGACACGGGTCGTGGCTCCTGCGCTGGCAGGATCAACACTGACCTGGATTGGACCTTTGGCACCAGGCA
>WQYJ01000210.1 GCA_009781325.1 Propionibacteriaceae bacterium
AAGAGACCAAGGTTGATGCCGAAGAAGTAGAGGATGAGGTTTGTCAGCGCCACACCGACGTACGCCATCATCGACATCATGACGATCTTACGCACCTTCGAACTAAGGCGGAACTTACCGAACTTGAAGGCAACGAGCACCAGAGCAGCAGCAACGAAGGTTGCCATAACTGCTTGGAGGACGATACCGGGGTAGACCATCTCGAAGATCAGAGAGATCGAACCGATAAAGACACCCTCAAGGATGGAGAAGGCGATAGCCAGACCTGCACCGATCTTGCGCCGTGATGCAGCGATGAAGGGGAAGATAATCGTAGCCAGTCCGCAGACGAGACCTGCACCCATGAGCAGGGTGATGTCCATGCCCATAGCAATAGCTAAAGTGACGCTGCCAATAGCGACGACAATCGTCAGACCGAGGGTCAGAGCAGTCTTGGTCAGGACATCATCGAGGGTCATAACCTTCTGAATAACTGGAGTTTCTGGAGCCTCCCAGGTCTGCTCCGGAACATATTCTTGGAAGCCGCCCGCAGGATAAGGCTGCGCATCGCTGTAAGGATATCCAAGGCCTTCAGGCTGGCCTTCAGCGTAGTTAGGGGGTTGGGTGTAAGTCTGGAATTGCTGAGTGTACGGATACTCTGCATTGTACGTAGGCTGCTCAGTTGGGGGCTCAAACCCCTGCTGAAAGCCAGCTCCAGGCTGTGCCAAGAAATTCTTTGACTTCGCAAGAACCGGGTTTGTCACAATTGCTCCTCTGTGTCTGATCCACTATCAATTGTAGCGCGACTTCGGTTCTTGCCTGATCGCCTGGTCACGTCCCCTTCCCGGATTATGGAAACCTTGGACTAAGTCTTTTCAAGAACCATAGTCCCCGGTATCGTCTACTCCAACGAACTGATGTTCGCGAGAGCAAGGCCAGGTTGGGCCTGGCAGATCGGAGATGTCTACTATGACGGAGCAAGTCACGGACTCACAAGCGTCAGTCACCACCGTGGTCTCACGTGTGGTGAGTTATCCCGTCAAAACTGTTTGGGGTGGGTTATGGACCCGCGATGGTCAAACAGCGTTACTCGGACAGGGAGCAGCTCTAGGTGACAAAGGGGACACCTGGAGAGCAGAAGATGGAACCTGGGGGGTCACTCGATCCTTCCACCCATTGGAACAAATCAGATTTTCTTGGCATGAAGACGACGACTCACCGAAGACGTGGGTCGAAGTCACCCTGACTGAACTGAGTTCTACTGAAACCAAGATCCAGATCAGTCACGATCATTCCAACGCTGATTTTGACGTAGCTAAGATCACCTCCCATTGGAAGGATGTCTTGGCGCGTATTGATAGCGACGCTCTGTAATAACAGGTGTCTGAGGTGGAATTGGGCGGCTGGTTATCTAGCCGCCCAACCTCGTTCTTGAAAACGTGCCAATCGAACCGGCCCCTTGGCACGTTTTACTATGATTGGGATATTGTGAGTTGTTGATGGGTGTGCTTGCTGCTTGCCCGGGAAGGGAGGAACGTGTCTTCATCAATGCAGACCGGTCATTCGGGTCCCCAGAAGTCAGATCATGGATCCAAGAAGAATTTGCCTGGAGATCCCCATGCCATCGTGTCCGCAGTTGCAACGGTGCTCAAAGGGCAAAAACAAGCCATCGAACTGGCCGTGATCGCTCTGCTGGCTCAAGGCCATCTCCTGATTGAAGACATTCCAGGGGTAGGAAAGACGACCCTGGCCCGCGCCTTAGCAGCAGCTATCGATACCCAGGTTTCACGTATCCAGTTCACCCCGGATCTTCTTCCGTCTGACATCGTCGGTGTGAATGTCTTTCGCCCGCAGACCGGGGTCTTCGAGTTCACACCCGGCCCGATTTTCGCATCGATCGTCATCGCTGATGAGATCAACCGTGCTTCACCGAAGACTCAGTCAGCCCTGCTGGAGTCCATGCAGGAGACCCGTGTCACTGTCGATGGCCAAACCTACAAACTTCCCCAACCATTCATGGTTGTGGCTACCCAGAACCCCTTCGAAATGGAAGGGACCTACCCGCTGCCCGAAGCACAGCGTGACCGCTTCATGATCCGGATGTCCCTGGGTTATCCCAACTATGAAGATGAAGTACGCATGCTCGATTCACAAGAGCTCAGCGATCCTCTCGATGACGTGACACCGGTAGTCACTGCCGACCAAGTGGTGTCGATGATTGCTTCTGTACGGGCACTCCATGCCTCGGATGCCATCAAGCGCTATATCGTCGATCTGACTCGGGCAACCCGTGACATGAAAGAGGTCAAGCTGGGGGTATCTCCGCGAGCGGGAATCCAGTTACTGCGAGCCGCCAAGGGCTCTGCCGTACTAGCAGGGCGAAGCCACGTACTTCCCGATGACGTGCAGCGCATGGTTCCCCATGTCTGGGGTCATCGATTGGCTCACCAGCGGACGACCTCGCAAGAAGAAGTACGGGCCAAGCTGGACCTGATCCTCCAGCGCGTGAAAGTACGGTAATGAAGCCTCGCGTCCATCCCATGAGAAGGACCATTTTCCTGGGCGCGGGCGGCCTTGCAATCCTCTTAGTCGGCTTCTTTTCAGCAAGTGTCCCGATGGCAAGCGCCGGAGTGGTGTTCCTCGCCGCCATTACAGCCGATGCACTGCGATTCATTTTTGTCGATGCCCGCGCACCTCTGACAGACCTCATCCGTACTGCCAAACCGAACCCTTGCTGGACCGCAGAGACGATGACCATTGATCTGCGCCAAGACCCGCTTGCTACGAAGGTACGAGCAGACTCCTCCCCGCTGGAGGAGACCGTACCGGCGAGCTTGGTCGCGTATGTGGTGATGAAACCACCCGAGGACACCTGGGTCAAAGATGTGAGCCTGTCCTATGAGCTAACACCGCCGCATCGCGGGCAATGGACCTTAGGGCCGACATCCGCGGTGAGGTTCAGTTACCTGGGTCTGTTTTGGACGAAGGTCCTGGGTGTGTCAGTCTGTGAGGTCACTGCCTGGCCGGAGATTACCCCTGTCGATGTGCAAGGCTGGGCGCTGGATCGGGTCGAGAATCTGGGCAAGACCGGCTATGTCCAACCCCACCATGACAACACCACCGTACGGGCCTATAACCCTGGTGATGATCTTCGAAGGGTGCACTGGCGGTCTTCCGCGCGGCAGGGAGAACTCATGACCCGTGCCGAAGAACCCCTAGAATCCGATCATGCCTGGGTTGGTCTGATGATTCCGCTGGGTACTGAAAGTGCCTTGCGTGAACTGGCAATATCTTTGGCTGCCTCCTGGATTGTGGAGATGGATCAAGCAGGTTTTGCCGTCGATCTCGCCTGCGGAGGTGAACTGCATCGGGGTAGGCCTGATACCCATCTGACTCGCTTAGCAATTGTGACCAACCTTGAAGCCTCCCAAGCACTGCCGCCTGCCTCACCGGAGGGAGTGTCCTTGCTGATTGCAACCCAGCCTGCTTCACGTTCTGCTCGAAATCACCTCGTGAGCCCGCCGCCGGGGAGAAGTCACAGATTTGCTGGAGCGGTCGGA
>WQYJ01000211.1 GCA_009781325.1 Propionibacteriaceae bacterium
TACGGCTGCAGAAGAACGTGTCCTTTGACGGTCCAGGCGGTGAGGTGGAGCTGCTGGGGGTGTATTTCGGTGACGCCGGGCAGCACCTGGAGCATCGGCTGTTCGTGGACCACAACTATCCCAAGGGGAGATCCCATGTGGATTACCGGGGTGCCCTCCAAGGCAAGAAGGCCTGCTCGATTTGGGTCGGCGATGTGCTGATTCGTCCCGAAGCGGAGGGAATCGACACCTACGAATCGAATAAGTCGCTGCTGCTCACCGACGGTTGCCGCGCCGAGGCGATCCCCAACCTGGAGATCGAAACCGGTCAAATTGCCGGTGCCGGGCACTCGGCGTCAACAGGGCGTTTCGATGATGAGCAGTTGTTCTATCTGCGCAGCCGCGGGATACCCGAGGATGAAGCTCGCCGCTTGATCGTCCAGGGTTTCTTCGCCGCGATCCTAGGACGTATCGGTATCCCCGATGTCGAATCTATGCTTTTGACCCGCATTGATACTGAATTGGCTTTGAATAAGGAGATTCAATGAGTTTAGAAATCCGAGATCTCCATGTGAGTGTGGAAACTGAGAATGGGCCAAAACCTATTCTCAAGGGTGTGAATCTCGCAGTCGCTCCTGGAGAGGTGCACGCCATCATGGGTCCTAATGGCTCCGGGAAGTCCACCTTGGCCTACTCCCTGGCTGGGCATCCGAAATACACCATCACGTCAGGATCAGTTCTTCTCGATGGTACGGAACTTGTTGGGCTCAGTGTGGATGAGCGGGCCAAGGCCGGTCTCTTTCTGGCGATGCAGTATCCGGTGGAAGTCCCCGGTGTTTCCGTGGCGAACTTCCTGCGTACTGCCAAGACAGCGATCGACGGCCAAGCGCCGCCGATTCGTACCTGGGTTAAGCAGGTCAACGAAGCCTTGGGTGCATTGCAACTTGATAAGGAGTTCGCTGCGCGTTCGGTGAATGAGGGTTTCTCCGGCGGGGAGAAGAAGCGCAATGAGATCGTTCAACTCGATCTGCTGAATCCCAGGTACGCCGTCCTCGACGAGACAGACTCAGGTCTGGATATCGATGCATTGCGTGTCGTTTCTGACGGGGTGAACAGGTATATCGAACAAGGTGACCGGGGCGTACTACTCATCACTCACTACACCCGCATCCTGCGCTATATTAAGCCCGATTTTGTCCATGTTTTCGTCGACGGGGCGATTGTCCAAGAAGGTGATTCTTCGCTGGCGGACTCCCTGGAGGAGACCGGTTATGAGCAGTGGGTGAAGGCAGACGAGTGATGTTGGACGTTGAGAAGATCCGAGGTGACTTCCCGATTCTGGATCGGGTTATTGGTGAATCCAAGCTGGCATATCTCGACTCAGCTAATACTTCGCAGAAACCACGTCAGATGGTTGCAGCCGTTGAGGACCACTATCTTCACCACAACGCTAATGTGTCGAGAGCCATGCATACTCTGGGTGCCGAAGCAACCGAGGCTTTCGAACAAGCACGAGCAAAGGTTGCCCGGTTTATCGGTGCACAGCCCAACGAGATCATCTTTACCAAGAATTCTTCGGAAGCTCTGAACCTTGCTGCGTACACTCTGGGGTCGCGTCTTGGTCCTGATGATGAAGTTGTGGTTTCGGTGGCTGAACACCACTCGAATATCGTTCCTTGGCAGATGGCCTGTGAGCGTACTGGTGCAACGCTGCGGTGGTTCGATGTTACTGATGAGGGCTACTTCGACATGGACAAAGCCCGTGACGAGGCTCTGATCAACGAGCGTACGAAGGTCATTTCGGTTACTGCTATGTCGAATGTTCTTGGCATAGGGGCTCCTCTGAAGCAGATCGTCGCTTGGGCGCCGCAGACTGCGGTAGTTATCGCTGATGGAGCACAGCTCGTACCCCATCAACCGGTGAATGTCGCGGATCTCGGTGTGGATCTGCTCACTTTCACGGGGCACAAGATGCTGGGTCCGACTGGTATCGGCGTACTGTGGGGCAAGTCTGAGGTTCTGCAGAGTCTTCCTCCCTTCCTGGGTGGGGGAGAGATGATCGAGATCGTAAAGATGACGGGGTCTACCTATGCGCAGCCTCCCCATCGCTTTGAGGCAGGTACGCCGCCGATCGCGCAGGCTGTTGGGTTGGGTGCTGCTGTTGATTATCTGTCGCAGATCGGAATGGATGCCATCGCAGACCATGATCATCAGATCATCGCCTATGCTCTGGAACGGCTTCGTGAGGTTCCTGGGTTGAGGATTCTCGGGCCGACTAGTGGGGATCGCGGATCGGTGATTGCCTTCACTTTGGCTGATATTCATCCCCACGATGTCATGCAGGTTTTGGATTCCCACGGAGTCGCCGTACGTGGGGGACATCATTGTGCCCGCCCGCTGCATGAACGTCTTGGAATTCAGGCAAGCGTACGGATGTCGGCGTATCTGTATACGACCAAATCAGAGATCGACGCGCTTATTGACGGCTTGTTGGATACCCTACGCTTTTTTGGGGCTAGTACAATTCTTGGAGCTAGCACACCGGGAGTTCCATCATGACCGATCTATCGAACCTGTATCAGGACATCATTCTTGACCACTACAAGACCAAGCACCATTCGGGGCTGCGTGAGCCGTACCAGGTTGAAGTGACCCATGTGAACCCGTCGTGCGGCGACGAGCTTGTTCTACGTTTGAACTGCAGCGGTGATCAGATTGTCGATGTGAGCTACGAAGCATTGGGGTGCTCGATCTCACAGGCATCGACCTCGATTCTGACCGATCTGGTGATCGGGGGCAGCGTCAGCTATTTCCTGGAACTGAACGAGGGGTTTCGTGTGATGCTCGAAGGACACGGCACGATCGAACTTGATGAGGATACTTATGGTGACGCCATCGCCTTTAACGGAGTTGCTCAGTTCCCAGCGCGTGTGAAGTGCGCCATGCTGGGGTGGGCTGCCTTGAAGGACGCTGTGATTCGAGAACAAGCCAAAGGAGAGGGCAGTGACTGATCAAGAGCGCCCATCGGATAGTGTCACCGACGAAGCTTTCATGAAGACTTGGGGGACTCAGGAAGAGATTCTTGATGCTCTCAGAGACGTGGTTGATCCTGAGCTTGGGATTAATATTGTTGATCTTGGGTTGGTGTATGGAGTGGACATCGACGCTTTGGGTCGAGTGACTGTTGATATGACACTGACGACTCCCACGTGCCCGCTCACTGATCAGCTTGAGATGGATACACGCTATGTGCTGGGGCCTATGAGCTCCGATGTTGTTATCAACTGGGTCTGGCTGCCAGCCTGGACCCTCGACATGATCTCCGACGACGGGCGTGAACAACTGCGGGCTATTGGGTTTAACCTTTAGCGAGAGGGTTGTAGCGGGGGGAGAACCCACACCCGTCATCCTGCCGCCAGGCAGGACCCCCGGCAGCCAACGTAAGGACTGTGGGTAGGTCTTTACCCGAGTCCATACGTTGGCTGCCGGGGGTCCTGCCTGGCGGCAGGATGACCGGGGGTGAGGTGTGGGGACTGTGGGTAGGTCTTTACCCGA
>WQYJ01000212.1 GCA_009781325.1 Propionibacteriaceae bacterium
CACACTGACACTCCCAGTCCAAACCAAGCACAGCGGGCACACCCCAGCCCACACCACCAACACCACCACTGGTGGAAACCACCACGCCACTTGACAAACACCACCCTCATATCAGGATGACGGGTGTTTAGCGTGGAGTTTTGGGTTGGTCACGTCATCCGCTTTGTAAAAAACATGACAAGTTATACGTCCCCGTTGTCACGTCCGCTATCTTGGTGTCATGATTGAAATTCCTGAGGCTTCGACCCTTGCTCGACAGTGTGCAGAGACACTGACCGGGAAGACGATTACCAGTGCTGTTGCGGCCTCATCGCCGCATGGGTTTGCTTGGTATGCCAATGATCCGGGTGCTTATGGGGATCTCCTCACTGGGAAGACGATCACTGGTGGCGCCGCCCATGGCGGGCACCCGGAGATCGAGGCGGAGGAAATGCGTATCTGTGTGGGAGAGGGAGTCAACATCCGGTTCTATGAGCCTGGCGCTCAACTCCCTACCAGGCATCAGTTGAAGATCACCTTTGATGACGGCTCCGCGATCTGCTGCACAGTATCAATGTATGGTTTCCTTGGGGTTTTTCCCGATGGGATGAATGACGACTACTACTACCTAGTCGGCAAGGAGAAACCTTCGCCGTTGACAGACGAGTTCGACGAAGCCTATTTCCAGTCGATGATCACCGACGAAACCCTGCGGTTATCAGGGAAGGCCTTCTTAGCCACCGAACAGAGGATCCCCGGATTAGGAAATGGGGTTGTCCAAGACGTCCTCTGGGAAGCAAAGGTCCACCCCAAGCGCAAGCTTAATACTCTTGGTGAGGACCAGCTCTTAGATCTCTATCACCAGGTTAAGCAGGTTCTCACAAATATGACTCACGCGGGCGGACGTTCCACCGAGAAGGATCTCTTCGGAAACCCCGGCGGCTACGAGGTGATTCTCTGCCGTACGACAGTAGGTCTTCCATGCTCCAGATGCGGCACCCCCATTAAGCGCATGGCCTACCTAGGCGGAAATGTTTACGTTTGCGAGGGCTGCCAGCCGCTGACGTAACAGGAGAACGTATAACAGGGTAGAATGGTCCGGTTGTCTGGATAGGCTCAGACGCGGTTCTCGGAAGGACTGAGATGTCAGGAATCGTGATCGTTGGTACCCAATGGGGAGATGAAGGTAAGGGTAAGGCAACAGATCAACTCGGTGAGAGGGTTGACTATGTTGTCCGATACTCCGGTGGAAACAACGCCGGTCATACTGTCGTCGTTGGCAGCGAGACCTATGCGCTCCACCTTCTGCCCTCAGGGATTCTCAACGCCAACTGCATCCCCGTGATCGGCAATGGCGTAGTTGTTGACCTCGGCGTACTCTTCTCTGAGATCGACGGATTGCTGGCGAGGGGTGTCCAGGCTGATCGGATCTTGGTGAGTTCAAATGCTCATCTAATCACGGCCTACCATCAGGTTCTCGACCGGGTCACAGAACGATTCCTGGGTCGCCGCAAAATTGGTACGACGGGTCGCGGGGTCGGGCCTGCCTATGCTGACAAGGTGAATCGCGTGGGAATCAGGGTCCAGGACCTTTTCGATGAGTCCATCCTGCGCCAGAAGGTCTCAGCTTCCCTAGAGCAGAAGAACGCCCTGCTGGTGAAGGTCTACAATCGCCCGGCGATCTCCGCCGATCAAGTCTCAGATGAACTTCTTCAGTACGCCGATCGCCTGCGCCCACTGATGGCCGACACAGCTCTCGTCCTCAACGATGCCCTGGACCAGGGCAAGGTCGTACTCTTTGAAGGAGCCCAGGCTCACCATCTGGATGTTGATTTCGGCACCTATCCGTACGTCACATCATCCTCACCTATCGCAGCCGGTGCCTGCATCGGAGCCGGAGTCGGCCCCACCCGGATTGATCGGGTGATCGGGATCGCCAAGGCCTATACAACGCGCGTAGGTGAAGGGCCGTTCCCAGCAGAGCTCTTCGACGAGTCCGGTGAAAAACTGCGCCAGATCGGCGGAGAATTCGGTACGACAACAGGACGCCCACGTCGATGCGGTTGGTTCGACGCGCTCCTAGTCAACCAGGCAGCAAGGATCAATGCTCTGACTGACATCTTCTTGACCAAGCTAGATGTCCTCACTGGATGGGAAAAGATTCCGATCGTGGTTGCCTACGAGATCAATGGAGTACGTCACACCACGATGCCGATGACTCAGACGGATCTGCATCACGCTAAGCCGATCTATGAATATGTCGAGGGGTGGAGTGAAGACATCTCCACAGCTCGTCAGCTCAGTGACCTGCCTGCTGCCACGCGTGCGTACGTCACTCGCCTGGAGGAACTGATTGGGGTTCGAATCTCAGGAATTGGGGTTGGTCCCGGGCGTGAGCAGACAGTCATGATCAATGATCTTCTGTGACCACTGACACAGAAGCAAATATGGTCGTATTCCGCGGGCTAGACATGCCTAGCTCGTGGCCTATGATTGGGGGTGTCGATCAACAACGTGGTGCACCCACCGGGAGGTTATCGTGTCTAAAGTTCTCAGTATTGCCGGAGCGCTTCTTGTCGTCATTTCCATCCTGGGATTTGCCGGAGCATCTTTTCTGGTGAGCAACGACAGCGGTGCTGCTCCCACGGTGACAGTGGCGGCTAATGAACCTGCGTCGTCTTTTTTGCCGGCTTCAACCGCCTACAGTGCCAAGGTCAAATTAACGCGGACGATTGAAGGATGCCGGATCACTGACCCCAGCGGAACAGAGCTGCATCTGAGCGTGAAAGACTCCACGATTGACAATGGTGACTACAAACTCATCTATACCTTCACCACGACGACAGACGGCTCGTACCTATTCGACTGTACGGCCAAGACAGATGGTCGGGTCGTCATCATTTATCCCAGTTTCAACCTAGGCGCCACGATGAGGAATCCTCTGTCCTGGGTAGCTTCCGCTGCGCTGATCGCCGGAATTGTCCTGATGACGATGTCGTCGCTGAGAATCAGGAAAACAGCCAAGGATCAGCGAAGCGGTATGCAGGCTCCAGGCGGACCTGGCGCACCCGCTGCGCCACCCTTTACTGATTCGCCTGCTCCAGGTGCCCCGGCGCCGTACCCGCAACCTGGTTATCCTGGCGCCTACCCGCCTGCCCCACAAGGCTTCGGTACCCCACCCGCCGGGTACGGACAACCCCAAGCAGCCCCGCCGCCCTATGGCGCCCCGGCCCCCGGTTACCAGACGCCTCCAGCACCTCCTAGCACCCCACCTCCTGGCTTAGGAACACCCCCTGCCGGTTATGGAACTCCACCTGCGGCGTACGACACTGTTGTGGGATACGACCAGCCTCCTGCAGGACCCACAGCGCCGCCCCAACCACCGCCCGCGTACCCTCATCCGTATCAATATCCAGGCCAAGCCTGAATCCACCGATCCATGCCTACTACGCGACACTAGCTGAGTGCGCTGGCTGCGTTGCCACCGCTCGGCAGGCGTCCAGCCTGCCTGAAGCGATGGTCGCCTTGCCAGCACACCCATCTA
>WQYJ01000213.1 GCA_009781325.1 Propionibacteriaceae bacterium
ACGATGAAATACTCCGACCGCGACTGGGATACCTACCGAAACAACAGAATTGGTTTCGTCTTCCAAAACTACAACCTGATCACCCACCAGAGCGTTCTATCAAACGTCGAACTAGCGCTCACCCTGTCTGGTGTCAGTTCTGCCGAGCGTACGCAGCGCGCCAAGGACGCCCTCGACCAAGTAGGCCTCCTAGAGCACATTCACAAGGTGCCCAATCAACTCTCCGGTGGTCAGATGCAAAGGGTTGCCATTGCGCGCGCACTGATCAATGACCCCGAAATCCTTCTGGCTGACGAACCCACCGGTGCCCTGGATTCCAAGACCGGGGTCCATGTGATGAGCCTTCTCAAAGGCATCGCCAAAGACCGCCTAGTCGTCATGGTCACTCACAACCCCGAGTTGGCTGATGAGTACGCCACCCGCATCGTCTCGCTCTCCGATGGTCAGGTCGTCGGCGACACTGACCCGTACATCCCCGGCGCCGAAGCACGCGAAGCCAAGCCGAGCCGCCGTACTTCAATGAGCTTCCTCACCGCCATCGCGCTGAGCTTCACCAACCTAATGACGAAGAAGGGCCGTACGCTCATGACGAGCTTCGCCGGCTCCATCGGTATCATCGGCATCGCGCTGATTCTCGCGCTCGCGAATGGCGTCAATGCCTATATCCGCTCGGTTGAAGAAGAGACTCTCTCGCTCTACCCGCTCACCATCATGACCCAGGGCTTCGACCTGTCGTCCCTGTTTGGTACCGCGGACCCCACCGACCCCGATGACGCCGCGGAAGATCGCCCGCGTGACTCCGACACTTACGAGATCAAGATGATGACCCGGATGTTCTCTCGGGTCTCCACCAACGACCTGAAATCTCTGAAGAAGTTCCTGGACACCGGCACTTCGGGTATCGAAGACCATGTGAAGGCTATCCAATACAACTACTCCATCACTCCGCAGATATACTCCGATACCGACGAGTACGGGCTTCGCCAGGTGAACCCGAATTCGATGTTCTCGGCCCTAGGGATCGGCAGTGATTACTCATCGTCGATGATGTCGATGGGGATGTCGGTCGATGTCTTTAACCCCCTGCCTGATGAGACGAGCTTGTTCGACGGGCAGTACGATCTGAAGGCTGGTCATTGGCCAGTTGACGAGACCGAGTGCCTGCTAGTGGTGTCCTCTTCGGGCGGGGTCTCAGATGTACTGCTGTATGCCATGGGCTTGCGTGATCCGGCTGAGGTTGAGCAGATGGTTAAGGACCTCGCTGACAACAACCCTATTTCGACTCCCACTGATGTGAAGACCTTCAGCTATGAGGAACTCCTGGACGTAACCTTCACGGTTATTAACGCCACCGATTATTACGAGTACGACCACACCTACGATGTCTGGACCGATAAGCGCAGTGACGACGAGTGGATGCAGGAAGCTTTGAAGAAGGGGATTCCGCTGACAATTGCGGGAATTGTCTCCCCGAACTCTTCGGCATCAGCGACGATGCTCCACCCAGGGATGTACTATTCAGGCGGCCTGATTCATCGGATCATGGCACAAGCCGCGAGATCGAACATCGTCAAGGCTCAGCAGGCTCAGCCTGAGATTAACATCTTCTCCGGGGAGTCCTTCGCTGATGAGGCGAAAAAGGGCGGGATGGGTGCCCTTGATTTTGCGTCGATGTTCAACATTGATCCCGATGCCTTCGCTGGCATGTTTGACTTTGACATGGATAGCTTGGGACTCGATCCGAATGATCTGGGTTTCTCGGATTCATCTATGGATCTGTCAGACTTGCCGATGGATATGAGTTCCCTGCCTCCTTTCGACCTGATGGCGCTGATGAGTCAACTTGACTTCAATGTGCCACCTGAGGCGATCACGGCACTGATCGCAGCCACGATGACTGACTATTTGATGTACGTGGCGCAAGGGGGTGGCTCGATACCGACGCCTACTCCCCCGGTGCCTATCACACCCACACCATCTCCGACATCGACGCCTACCACCACATCGGTGCCGCCGACCACAGTGCCGCCGACTCCAACGGCTCCGACATCAACCCCACCTGTCACAACTGCGGCACCTACCGTACTTCCCACCGTACTTCCCACAGCTATTCCCACAGGTATTCTGCCCCTGCCCACAGGGATGCCGCCCCTCCCCACAGGGATGCCGCCCTTGCCCACAGGGACACTGCCCGTACCCACTGCAATGCCAACATCCGCAGTGACAGATACCCCATCGAGCACTCCAACAGTCCTGCCAACTGGTGCGCCAACAGTATTACCAACACAGACTCCAACAGAACTTCCGACAGACATCCCCACTGGCCTGCCAACCGATCTGCCAACTGACCTCCCCACTGACGCGATCCCGCCAGAAATGCAAGCCTTCATGGAGTGGTTCGCACAACCAGAGGTGCAGGCTGTATTCATGGCTCGCCTCATGGAAACCATCGATATGGACAGCATCTCCCAGCAGATGACGATAGCTTTGGCTTCCTATATGGGCGATGTGATGGCCGACATGATGGCAGGCATGATGGACACCATCACCAAGCAGATGTCTAATGCTATGAAAGCCGTCGCGTCGAAGCTGTCGAATGCCTTCGACTCAGCTTTCGATCCCGAGAAACTCCAAGATCTCTTCTCCTTCGATATCGATCCGGATCAGATGACTGCGATGCTGATGTCGATGATGAACAATCAGTCCAATTCCTTGGATTACAACCTGCGTCAGCTTGGGTACGCCGATCCCGACTCACCGACCAGCATCGACATTTATCCCACGGATTTTGCTGCCAAGCAGAGCGTTTTGGACATCCTGGATGCTTACAATGCGCGGATGAAGGCAGCCGATAAGGAAGATCAGGTCATCACCTACACCGACATTGTCGGTACGCTGATGACCTCGGTGACCGACATCATCAACAAGATTTCCGCTGTTCTGGTGGCCTTTGTGTCGATCTCTCTGGTTGTGTCATCAATCATGATCGGCGTCATCACGTACATCTCTGTCCTTGAACGCCGCAAGGAGATCGGTATCCTGCGCGCCCTCGGTGCCTCCAAGCGTGACATCGGCAACGTCTTCAACGCGGAGACACTCATCGTCGGCTTTGTGGCTGGATTGATGGGCGTTTTACTGACCCTGCTCCTCACAGTGATCGCCAATCCGATTGTCTACTCATTAACTGACGTCAACCGGATCGCGCGCCTACCCATCCAAGCAGCCCTGGCCCTAATCGCGGTTTCGATGTTCCTGACCTTCTTAGCCGGCCTCATCCCCAGCTCCGCCGCATCCCGCAAGGACCCAGTCGAAGCTCTCCGCAGCGAGTAACCAACCCCCGGTCATCCTGCCGCCAGGCAGGACCCCCGGCAGCCAAAGTATGGACTTGGGTAAAGATCTACCCCCCAGACCCTACGTCGGCCGCCGGGGGTCCTGCCTGCGGCAGGATGACCTGGGTGTGATAATGGGGATAGTCCCCTCTTGTCAGATCACTGTTCGTCGGGG
>WQYJ01000214.1 GCA_009781325.1 Propionibacteriaceae bacterium
GAGAGCACCTTGCCGAAGCCTATGAACCGGGTTCGAGTCCCGGTAGCTCCACAAAAAACAAAGCCGGGCGAATGCCCGGCGCTTTTTGTGGAGCTAACGGGACTCGAACCCGTGACCTATTCGTTGCGAACGAATCGCGCTACCACCTGCGCTATAGCCCCAGGGATTCTCGGTGTGCGAGATCCTGCGAGCCTCCGATGGGTCTCGAACCCATGACCTTCCGCTTACAAGGCGGATGCTCTACCGCTGAGCTACAGAGGCGTACCGGTCAGCTATTCTACAGGTTCGAGTGCCGACAGGCGCAATGTGAAGCCGATGGTGTGTTCTTTGCCGGGGTTGAGGGTGACTGCGTGCTCGCCGACATTGGCTGTTTCGACGCAGAGCATACCTACCCAGTCATCGTCTCCCAAATCTGGAGAAGACTGCGATTTCTCGGCCCAGGGATTCCACACGACTGCATCGGATGACCCAGTACGCGACACTGTGATGCGGCGCCCGCCAACAGGATCATGAACATCAATATCATTCGTGGAATGGTAGATACGATCCGTCTCTTCGGTGATGGTGACATCTCCCTTTTGCGGATGCGGACCTATCGCATGGCCGGTGGCTCGATCCAGGTACGTTGACCCATTCAGACCAGTCACTACGACCTCGCGTACATCTCCGACTCGCAAGTACGTATGCAGAGCCTCCTCGAAGCTGAAGCGCGTGTTACCGGTATTTCGTACTGTCAGAGCGGCTTCGAACTCATCAGAGAGTTTGACCTCATAGGTCAGCCGGTAGGACTCGTTGTATTTCTGAGGGCAGGCATCAATCAGCAGATACTTCGCTGTAATCCCCTCATCAGTGACTGAGGTCCGTACTAAACGCCACTCAGACAACCGCGCAAAACCATGGAAAGGAGCAGAAATACCATTCACCCCAGCAGCAAACCACGGCCAAATGATCGGAATGCCTCCGCGAATAGCCGAACCTGAATCCAAGGGAGAAGTTTCACTCATCCACAGCACCGGATCGTGCCCATCCGGTGTCCAGTCGACGACGTGAGCCCCATGATGATAGATCGTGCCCTGGGCCTTGGGGCAGGTGTATTTTCTGGGAGACAGTAGATTTGCCACACCACAAGATTACGGCGTGAACCTCACCTTGTCGACAGACTGCGAGATCATGGACAATCCCAATTTTTTGTCACGCGGTCAGCGACTCTTCATAGGCACTAATAAGGTCAATTCTGCGGCTGTGACGTTCAGCATTTGAGAAATTTGTGGTCAAAAACGCAAGCACCAGATCCAAGACCTGCTCATAGGCATGGAGTCGTCCTCCGATAGAGGCGATGTTGGCATCGTTGTGCTCCCGCGCCAGTACGGCGGTGTCATGGGAGTAGACCACCGCAGCACGGATCCCAGGCACTTTGTTTGCTGCGATTGCTTCGCCATTACCGGAACCGCCAAAGACGACTCCCAGCGAACCCGGATCATCGATGACAGCCTCGGCTGCGGGAATGACGAACACCGGATAGTCATCTTCAGAGTCATATTCCTCGGCACCATGATCGATGACATCGTAGCCTCGGGCTTCTAGGTCAGCGACGATGGCGTTCTTGACCTCGAAAGCTGCATGATCTGTTGCGATATGTACGCGCATGTACTTCTCCTTCATTGCTCCTTACTACTCAATCATGACCAGGCAGGAAAAGCCAGCATTATCTGGCTGGGTCAAGTCATCCCGTACCCACCGATCGATGCCTGCCGTGCTGCTCCCGATCAGTGGATTCGGGATCATTGATAGCGATGGATAACCGATGCCCACTAGGCTGGAACCCGTTAAGAAAGGACTGCCATGGCTGATGTGCTGATTCGCGGTGTCACCCTCCCCTCCGGAGTAACGACGGACCTCGCAGTTAGCGGGGGTGTTTTGGTTGACCCTGGGTCTGTTTCACAACCGGCGACCATCGATGGATCCGGGTTGATCGCGCTGCCGGGTTTGGTAGATCTCCACACCCATCTGCGCGAGCCCAGCCCTACTCCTGCCGAAACAATTGAAACAGGTACGCTCGCAGCCGCGCGCGGTGGTTTCACTGGCGTCTTTGCGATGGCCAACACAAATCCTGTGACTGACACCGCTGAGAGCGTACGCCATCTGCTTCGCTTAGCTGAGGCATCTCACGCTGAGGTGATCCCTGTGGGAGCAATCACCACCGGATTGGCAGGAGAAGAACTCTGTGAGATTGAGCCGATGTGGGCTGAAGGGGTGACCTACTTCTCTGATGATGGTTTCTGTGTGATGGATGCTGACTTGATGCGGGAAGCACTGCAGCGGGTTAAGGCTTTCAATGGGGTCATCGGCCAGCACAGCCAAGACTGTCATCTTGCTGGAGCGTCGGCTTGTTTCCCTGATGAGGATAGTCTGAATATCGACCACCCATCGTCTGACACCATCTGGCCCGGTGTGGCTGAGGCTGTCATTGTGGCCCGTGACGTCCAGTTGGCTCTGGATACCGGTGCTCGTGTTCACATCTGCCATGTCTCGACAGCCGAATCCGTCGAGGTCGTACGCTGGGCAAAGGCTCAAGGAGCACCCATCACCGCCGAGGTAACCCCTCATCATCTTCTGTTGGACTGCGAACTGCTAATGTCGATGGACACCAGGTTCAAGGTCAACCCTCCCTTACGCGGATGGGAGGATCGCGAGGAATTAAAGCGCGCCCTCGCCGAGGGGATCCTCGACATCGTCGCCACTGATCACGCCCCGCATCTCCCCTCTGACAAGGATAAACCATTCCCACAAGCCAAACCTGGGATGGTCGGCCTGGAATGGGCACTGGGAATCGTCATCGAAACCATGGTCAAACCCGGACTCCTCGACTGGGCTGGTATCGCTGATCGAATGTCGTACACCCCCGCAAGAATCGGGAAGATCACTTCCCGACAGGGTAGGCCCTTAATAGTCGGTGAACCAGCGACCTTCACCCTCATTGATCCCAATCGTCACGCGGTGGTAGACCGCGACGACTCCTATTCCATGGGTCGCAACAACCCCTACCACGGTCTCAACCTCCCCTCCCCTGTCCTAGCCACCTTCTGGGCAGGCCGGACAACCTACCAAGACCCCGACCTCCCAGTACTCTCCTAGACGCAGTGGGTTCTACCCCCAACCTCCATCCTACGGTGGGTCCTACCGCCAACCTCCCCACTGCGGTGGGTTTTGCCCCCGTCCTCCACCCTGCGGTGGGTTCTGCCCCCATCCTCCCCACTGCGGTGGGTTTTGTCCCCCATCCTCTGCATTGTGGTGGGTTTTGTCGCTGGACGGTGACAAAACCCACCACAATGCAGAGGATTGGAGCAGAACCCACCGCAGGGTAGAGGATGGCGACAGAACCCACCGCAAGACGAAGGATTGAGGGGTGGAGAGGATTGGAGCAGAACCCACCGCAGGGTAGAGGATGGCGACAGAACCCACCGCAAGACGAAGGATTGAGGGGTGGAGAGGA
>WQYJ01000215.1 GCA_009781325.1 Propionibacteriaceae bacterium
GGCAGGATGACGGTGGTGTGGTTTCCCCCCCCGGTCATCCTGCCGAAGGCAGGACCCCCGGCGGCTGACGTAGGGTCTTGGGTTGAGAATACTTCACTTCAGTCCTTACGTCGGCTGCCGGGGGTCCTGCCTGGTGGCAGGATGACGGTGGTGTGGTTTCCCCCCCCGGTCATCCTGCCGAAGGCAGGACCCCCGGCAGTTGACGTAGGGTCTTGGGTTGAGAAGACTTCACTTCAGTCCTTACATCGCCCACCGGGGGTCCTGCCTGGTGGCAGGATGACGGTGGTGTGGTTTCCCCCCCCGGTCATCCTGCCGAAGGCAGGACCCCCGGCGGCTGACGTAGGGTCTTGGGTTGAGAATACTTCACTACAGTCCTTACATCGCCCACCGGGGGATAGTGATCTCCTTACACAATATGTATCTCTCGATATACAACAGATCCTTATTGATAATCGATAAAAGACATGCTAGGCTCATCCCATGGTTAAACACCGTTTTTGGGATTCACGCAAGTCGATCTTATTGTCGATCATCGTCACATGGACTGCGTTGGTACTCGCTGTTGCGATGATCCCGGCGCTGATCCCGCTTCTTAGGTCGATCCGATTTCCCGGTGCCAATGGCACCGACCGCTTCGTACTGCTGACTGCGTACCCACTGTTCATCTGCCTGGGCTGCGGGATTGCCACCCTAATCATCCTCCTAGGACTTCTTTCCGACATCCGCAAAGGTGAGATCTTCACCCTCAACAACGTACGCCGCCTGCGCCTGATCTCCTACTTCGGATTCGCAATCATGGTTGCCTGCATCATCGGCGCATTCATCGCAATTCCATTCCCGCTCTTCATCTTCCTCGCCATGGTCGCAGGCTTCCTCGCCTTGCTCATGCGCGTAGTCAAGAACGTCATCGACTCGGCTCGGCTGCTCAAAGAAGACGCCGACTTCACGATCTGAGGTATATGAGATGACAATCAATATCAATCTCGATGTGATGATGGCCATGCGCCGGATTCCCGCCGGCGTACTAGCCGCCCGCGTGGGCATCACACCCGCGAACCTCTCGATCCTCAAGAACAACAAAGCAAAAGCCATTCGCTTTTCCACCCTCGAAGCCCTCTGCCGCGAACTTGATTGCCAGCCCGGAGACCTTCTCCAATACACCAACGAAGGAGACGACAATGCCTGAGCAGTCATTACCAGGTAGCTCTACCCTCGACGGCGCTTCCAGCCAGCCTGCCGTGAATCCAAACCCGGAGCCGCTCACCCCGCCGGACCTAGGCGCTGGCTACTCCATGCCTTATCCTCCGTACATCGCCCCGCAGCCCAGGCCCAAGAAGCACTATCCGATCCAAGCCCCCGACATGATCCTCGCCCTAGCGGTGATCGTCCTCGGCTACCTGGCTTGGGACTGGTTCCTTCCCCGCGACGGAGAAATCTCCTCCTTCATGAATCCCGTAGCGGCCTTCTTCCCCGGTGTGGTCATCACGATCTACTTCATCCTCGCCGTCGGGTGCTCGCTCACCTATTTCGCCTTTCAAAAAGTACGCCTGAATCCCTCCTCTATCATCGGGGCAGCCGTGATCCTACTGACAGCGCTCACCTTCAGTCTCTTCGACACAACTCCAGTCCATGTCTTCGCTGGTATGTTCCTTCTCACTGGGTACGTCGTCTGGCATGGGTACGTCGCAAACACTGCCCTGTCAACGGTCCCCAACGGCATGTTCTTCGGTGACGTCCTCAATCAGTCACTGGTCGTACCCTTCTCGAATGCAGGCTCATGGTTTGCCGGTATCCGCGGACTCATGCGCGGAAATAAGACAACGACTCGGGTAATCCTCGCTCTGGTTGGGGTCCTCATCGCTTTGCCAGTGATCGCTATTGTTCTCATACTGTTGATGAGTGCTGATGCGAACTTCCAGATGTGGATGGAAAACGTGGGCCAAGTCTTCATAGACCTGGATGTCTGGGGTGTCATCTGGAAACTGAGTTTTGCTTTCCCAGTTGGGCTCTACCTCTTCGCCCTGATGTACGGAAACGCGCACAAGATGGGCACCGACTCTCTCAACAAGGAGAACCTGACTCAGGCCGCTGCCTCCACGCGCAAGATCAGTCTCATTGCCATTTCGACTCCCATGGCACTGCTCTGTGTGATCTATGTCGTCTTCTTCTCAGCTATGGGGAGTTACTTCTTCCTCGCCTTCCAGCGCAGAGCCGAACTACCCCCCGAACTGACCTATGCTGAGTTCGCCCGACGAGGCTTCTTTGAGCTGGCAGTCGTAGCAGGAATCAACCTTGGAGTTCTGGTCTTCACATACCTCTTCGCCAATCGCAAGGATTCCTATCCTCGCGTTCTGCGTATCCTAGGTGCAGCATTGTCTGGGCTAACTATCCTGCTGATCGTTACATCCATTTCGAAGATGCTGCTTTATGTCGATCAGTACGGGCTCACACGACTTCGCGTCTACACCACATGGTTCATGTGCGTACTGTTCATCATCTTTGTTCTTCTATTCATCTGGCACATCCGCCAGTTTAAGATCGGTACCCCGATTATCGGTGTGACAGTGGTAGCTTTCCTGGCACTCACATGGGCAAACACTGATGCGATGATCGCGAACTATAACGTGAATGCCCACCTCACCCACGGTACGAGCATAGACGTGTACTACTTGGCTGGTGAGCTCTCGGATGCCGCAGTGCCTGCCTTGGTGACACTGCGGGATGAAACCACTCACTCTTCCGTACGCGCAGAAGTAGTCCATGCCTTAGCTGACCGCAAAAAGGATGGAACCTCGATGCGCTCGCCGGGGAAGGCTCCGTGGACTGCATGGAACTGGCAGTCGTCCAAAGCCAAGGCACTTCTTGAGTGATTTCCGGTTTTGGGGAGTTCTCCCCATTGCCGCTAATACGAGTGTTTCCTATCCTTGATAGTGAGGAGCAAAGCTCAAACACAGAAGGGATAACCATCATGGTAAAGACGATTCACCGAATTATTCTTTCTTCGCTTCACAGCATCTCTGCTGGTTTTGGTATCTGTGTCTGTTCCCGCTGTTTGGGCTGGTCTCGCAGCTAGCGATCTCGCTTTGGCATCGTGGACTGCGACTGTGTACCAATGAATGAAAATTCAAACTCCTGTCGCACCGGTACACAGTTGCAGTACACGATCTCAATACTCAGTTTTGTCTCTGTCCACAATCACTGGGTATCGCAAGATGAGATGCGGTAGACTGCAGACGGTCCTCCGTGCGGCGGTATCTCCCCCAACCCCTCCAGGGCCGGAAGGCAGCAAAGGTAAGGGAGCTCTGCTGGGTGCACGGAGGGCCACTCTTTTTTCGCGAGTTGGCCTATTCCACTCAAGGTTCGGTATGATCTACGGCGGAGGATTCGCCTAGAGGCCTATGGCGCTCGCTTGGAAAGCGAGTTGGGTTCACGCCCTCACGAGTTCGAATCTCGTATCCTCCGCGCAGGCACTATAATCAC
>WQYJ01000216.1 GCA_009781325.1 Propionibacteriaceae bacterium
GCTTCGGTAATGATGGGCACGAGTGCTGCCATGTCGTGGAGTTCCAATTCAGGCTCACAGGCGATGTCGACCGCCCCCTCAGCCACAAGCATGTATGACCAGAAGTCTCCAAAGGCGCGGGTGCGCGTTGCTGTACGCAGAAGATCACCGAACTGACGGCCTCGCCCGGAGTTAACCCAGCCGCTCAGGGATGAGTAGGACAGGAAAGAGTGTTTGATTCTGTTGACGTCTGATACATGGATCGACCTTCCGGCTCGAAGCCCCTTGCCGGTGAAAGCCCCGCCTCCTGTGTACGCCCACCAGCGCCGTGACAAAGACGGCGCACTGACCACAGAGACAACACTGGAATCTTCGACCATCAGGGCGATCAGAGTTGCCCAGACAGGCACCCCGCGTACATAGTTTGCAGTTCCGTCGATGGGGTCGATCACCCAACGGCGAGGCCCCCATCCAGAATCCCCGGTCTCTTCACCATGGAAGCCGTCCCTGGGACGCGCAGAAGCCAGAGTACGGCGCAATGCGTCCTCGACTGCCTTATCGGCATCAGAGACCTCTGTTTGGTCTGGTTTCAGGGAAACATCAAGGTCGTCGGAGCGGAAACGATCCATGGTGATGGAGTCCGCTGCGTCGGCGAGCATGTGTGCAAGACGAAGGTCGTCGATCAGATTGTCGGCCATGGCATCAAGATTAATGCTTGCAAGCGCCTAATTTCGGGTGGAATCGCGGGGTTTTCAGAAGAATTCACCAATCGATGCCGTTGAGTTCCATACGCCTAAAGGAGGCTAACCGAACTGAGGTCAGCGTACCGGATTCCACGGCCATATCGAGTGCACATTGGGCTTCATCATCTCGGTGAGTACACCCGCGAGGACAGTCCTGGGCGATTTCATCAAGGTCCGAAAAGGCTGCAATGACGTGATCGGGGTCGACGTGTTTGAGCCCGAAGGAGCGTACACCTGGGGTATCGATTACCCAACCGCCAGGAGAAGGAAGTTCCAAGGCGATAGCGGAGGTTGAGATGTGTCGGCCTTTACCAGTGACGTCGTTGACTTCCCCGGTGCGGCGTTCAGCGCTGGGAATCAAGGCATTGACCAGGGTGGATTTACCCACACCAGAATGACCGATGAAAACCGAGACATGGTCAGCTAAGCAGTCACGCAGCGAAGCTAGGTCGCATCCAGGATTGAGGACAAAGTTGGGGATGTTGAGCCCATCGTACGCTGCGAGAATCTCATCGGGACTCGCCAGATCGGCTTTCGTCAGACACAGGATCGGGTCGAGACCTCCATCATAAGCAGCGACAAGGATACGGTCGATCATCCCGGTTCGAGGTTCAGGATCGGCCAAGGCAGTCACGATCACAAGTTGGTCTGCGTTGGCGACGATGGGACGCTCGAAGGGATCATCGTCATCGGCGGTTCTCCGAAGAACAGTACGGCGGGCTTCCACCTCTGCGATGCGGGCTAGGCTGCCTGGTGTCCCGGAGACATCACCGTCAAGGCGTACGAGATCACCGACAATGACTGACTTGCGTCCCAAGGCTCGCGCCTTAGCTGCTGTGACATCTGTGGTGCCAACCTTGCAGCGGTATCTGCCCCGATCGATGGTGAGGACCCGGCCGATGGGTAGATTTCCGTAATCCGGGCGTTCTTTCGTCCGCGGACGAGTACGTTTGGGAGGGCGGCCAAAGCCTTCATGGTCATCGACAAATAGACTTCGTGATCGATTCATGCCGCCATGGCCTCCCAGGTTTCGGGGAAATCCGGCATGGTCTTGGATGTGCATCCAACATCATCGAGACAGATTCCATTGACTCGCAGACCAATCAAGGCACCTGCATGAGCCATGCGATGATCGGCATAGGTGTGAAAGACCCCAGGTGACAGCGGTCTGGGGATAATCACCAGCCCATCCTCAGTTTGGCGGCATTCACCGCCGAGGCCGCTGATCTCTGCGCTCAGTGCGGCTAGTCTGTCGGTTTCATGTCCTCGAATGTGGCTGATCCCGCGAAGATGAGACTCGGTAGAGGCTAGAGCTGCCACGGCGGCGACCACCGGTGTCAGTTCTGATGTTTCCCTCAGATCTATGTCAATTCCGCGTATTTCTCCTTGCCCTGTGACCGTTACACCGGAATCTGTCAGTTCGACTACGGCACCCATCTGTTCCAGGATTCCCAGAATCCGCCAGCCGGGTTGGGTGGACTGGGTTGGCCATGCAGCGATGCTGACCTGCCCGCCACAGACCAAGGCTGCCCCAAGGAAGACTGCGGCCGTGGTCAGATCTGGTTCAATCACTTCATCACGGGCAGCAATGGGGCCCGGTAGAACCTCCCAGATGGATCCGCGCTGGAAGACAGAGACGCCACGGTCGGCCAATCCTGCCAGCGTCATATCGATATGCGGCTGGGAGGGGACTGTTGCCGTACCGGTGTGTGTGATAGTCAGTCCGTTGGCCAGCCGAGGACCGACCAGGAGCAGAGCTGAAATGAATTGACTTGAACTCGATGAATCAATGACAGCTACGGAGCCTGTCAATGGACCGGATACCTGGATGGGAAGAGAGATTCCGCTCACCTGCGCACCCAATTGGCGTAAACCACTAACGAGAGGTTCCATCGGACGATGAGACGCTGCTTCATCACCGAAGAATGTGGTCATCCCCGCAGATAGGCTCGCTACGCCAGGCAGAAAGCGCATCACCGTACCTGCGAGTCCGCAGTCGATTACAGCTTCGTCGGGGAAGTGAGTTATCCCAGTGATCTTCCAACACTTAGGGTCGCAATCGTCAATCACCGCTCCGAGTGCCCGCAATCCGGCAACCATGAGTGCAGAGTCTCGGCAGATCAAGGGGTTGCGCACAGTACCAGGGCGCTCTGCCAGCGCTGAGAGAATCAGGGCACGCGCAGTTGCTGACTTTGACCCAGGTACCTCAACTTCCGCGGTGACACCACGTGAGGCGTAGGGCGCTTTCCATTGTTCTAAGCCGGAGATGATAGAGCCTTCCTCAGAGCTTCTGTACGACGCTGCGTCGTGGCTGGCTTGACTTCTTTGGTTTTCTTCGGCTGATGGATGGCACGCATGCGCTTCTTGTGCCGTACGCGCCAGGCATGGCTGGGTTTGCCCTGAGTATCATGTGCCTCAATGAGTATCCCGCCCAGCAGGGCGACTTCGCGCGTGAAGGACATGCGGCTGTGCTGGCTTCGCGCTTGGATAACCTTGGGCGCGTACGATGCTGCCACGATGAATGCCCCGAGTCTGCGGAATACTCCTGTGGCCATCATCATTGCCCCCATAATCTGGGTGAAACCATGGATGCGCACTAAAGTCTTTGTTTGTGTTGGTACCAGGCTGGCTAGATTCTGCGGCAGAACACGATTGGCGAGATTCGTGACCTCATTTGCCCACGGTTCAGCCTCCTCTACGCTCGACTCGGGATCCAGGGCGCCCCGTAGGCCATCCATGACAA
>WQYJ01000217.1 GCA_009781325.1 Propionibacteriaceae bacterium
CACTTTTGACATGGTGACATTCTAGTGGCATCCACAATGGCTTCCTGTGTCACGGGTCTCCACTATGTGAGACGCGAGGGGCTCTCAATTACCTGATACAGCCCAAGAGGCCTTTATCATGTGGGATTGTGAAAAATACCAATAACGGGGCTCCTCACGTCACGAGGAGAATTGCTGTTGCTGTAGCCGTCGCCGCCCTTGGGGCAGGATTCCTTGCAGGGTGCGGCCCAGCAGCTGATGACCCAATCGATACACCGTCGAATGAGGTCCCACAGGCCCAGGTCTACATGCTGACTCTTACCGATGAGCAGATCGAATGCGGCATGAATGTGTGCGCAGAAGGAGCTGTTGTCTCGGTTGAGGTGACTGTCGACGCTGATGTCGTCACAGCAGGCGTTTGCTACTCACAGGACATTGACGCTGAAGATGCAGAAGCAGTTGCTTCCTGCACCGACATCAATGGCGAGCCGGTTGAGCGTCAGCTCTGGGCTGGTACCCGCGATGGCGACACCGCCACCATCGTGCCTGCCGCTGATGGCAATGACTTCACTTGGGCAGTCATCTCCTTCGAGAATGACGCAGCCGTCAAGTTCACAGCAAATGACAACTGTGAGCGTCTGGATGGCACCTTCGGTGAGACCTCTGAAGAAGTAGTTGGCTGCGTTTAGTCGACAAGCCTCGGCCCGCGATCCCTGGAAATTACCGTAGAAATCGCCTATAATTGTAAGGCTCGAAAGAGTGACAATTTCATAGGGGATGACTGGTTTCGACTTGGAACGGTAGTTCTGGGAGAAGCGGGCCGAGGACTCAGGGTTATCTCGTTAACGATCCTTGAAACTAATAAGTGCCAACAATGTTCGCACCAACTTCGCTCTCGCTGCCTGATCAGCGATCGAAGGGTCAGCCTGGGAGTGCCTTCCTTCCAGTACCTGGCCTCGTTTAGAAGGCTAACTTTTCTACCTTCGTCTTAGGGGTACAAAAGGACATTCATAAGACTGGGCTCGTTCATGACGTGCATTACCGAGCATGAGAGCCAAGCAGAACGACAGTGATGCTGCGCCCGGAGAAGACCTAGTTCGCCTTTCGAGGACGGGGGTTCGACTCCCCCCATCTCCACCAAATGTTTGAGTTCCGGCCCTTTCCTCCGCGATGCCTGGAGGCAGGGGAGGGCGTCCAGATTGATGGACGGATGGAGCTCATTCAGTGAGCTCAGCGCAAACCTACAGGAAACAGATTGTCATGACACTGTCACGAGAAATCCCCTGGCCGATCAGCGGAACTTTCCTGTGTAGAGTAATCATCTTCAAAAGCTCACAATTTGTGACCATTTCACTCCCCTCGTTCGCCAAACGGGGCTTCAGAACTATCCAAAGAGAGTCGCACTTTATCAAGGTGCTGCACTATTGAAAAGTGCTACACTTGGACCATGCCGACTCTTCTTCCGCGCTACACAATTACCGAGACTCCTGACATCAAAGAGTGTCTGGATGAGGCTGCACAAGCCTGGCCTGAGCTTGGTGGAAACAGAAAGAAGTTGCTCAAGAAACTGATTGAGGCAGGCCGACGTGAGGTGTCTGCCATACGTGAAGAGGATCTAGCAAAAAGGCGAAAGACCATCGAGGAAGCTTCTGGCTCCATGACTGGAGTCTGGCCGCGGGGCTGGTACGAGCAGTACAAACAAGATGAGTGGCCCGCATGATAGTACTGGATGCCAACGTACTCATCGGTTTGTATGACGCACAAGATGCCAATCACGCTCGCGCGAAGGAACTGCTATTGACCCATGCCGATGAGGGATTCGCACTGTCGGCGCTAACACTAACAGAGTTCTTGATTCGCCCGACTGCCCTCGGACGTGTAACCGAGGCCCAAGATTTCATCACCTCTATGGATATCGCCGTCTTTCCCCTACTTCCTACCGAAGCTGAGTATCTTGCTACAGTACGAGTCACCTCTGGGCTCAAGCTGCCGGATGTGGTCGTACTCGGACTAGCTCAAAGCCTCCCCGCTGCCATCATGACGATGGACGAACGTCTGGTGAAAGCTGCCCGGGCTATGAGCATCGAGGTTGTGTGACACCAGAAAACCGGACACTGTGAGACTATAGAACCATGTCAACGTATTACGTCAAGCAGAAGGTTCTGAGTCTCTTTGATCGATTCACGATCAAGGATGCCCAAGGAATTGACTGCTACATGGTTGAGGGCGAATGGTCTTTGATGAAGAGCCTCTATCTCAAAGACATGAATGGTGTGGAGTTAGCCCACATCAAAGGCAAGCTCTCATTTCGTCCCACTTTCGAGATTTACCAGGATGGCGTTCACAATGCCACCCTGCGACAGGAGTTCACGCTCTTCAAGAACAAGCTCAGTGTCGAAGGTCCCAACTGGGACATCATCGGCAACTGGATAAGCTCAGAGTTTGACATCACCGACATGGACGGCGGATCACACGCGCACATCAGCAGGGAACTGATGACCTGGGGTGACTCCTACCGCATCGACATGGCCCCCGGCGAACCGGAAATCCTCCTCCTAGCCATAGTCATCGCCATCGACGCCGTCCTAGAAATCCAGCGCGCTGCCCGTTCCTAACCGCCGCTCCTGCCGTTGTCCTCATTAGTGGGTGCGTTTTCACTGCATCATGCAGGGATTCTGCACTCACTATCGCAAGTGGGCTAGGCTTATTGGTTGTTCCCTGGATGGATGGAGGGGTTAGTCGTGACGTTATCCTTGCGGCCGTTGCTCTATCTGCTTGGGGCGATGGTTTTGTGGGGGACTAGTTATGCGGTGACGAAGAACGCTTACTCATCGCTTCCGCCGATGTACGTGGTGTGGTTTCGGATGATTATCGCGTCTGTGGCCTTCCTTCCCCTACTCATCACGGTCAAGAAACCGGACTACCACGCCGGGGATTGGAAGCTCCTGGCTGCAGCGATGGCCTGTCTGCCGTGTCTGTACTACGTCTTCGAGGGCTCGGCTGTTTTCTTTACGACCTCCAGTCAAGCCGGTGTCGTCACTGCAGTGATGCCGCTGATTGTGGCGGTCTCGGCCTGGTTTCTGCTCCACGAAAAACCCAGTACGCGCACCCTCATCGCCGTGGTCATCTCAGCCGTAGGCGTGGTCCAACTCTCACTGACCGGCTCCAGCCAAGCCACAGCACCTAACCCAGCCCTGGGCAACCTCCTCGAACTCGGGGCGATGATAGCGGCCGCCGGATCAACCCTGGCGATCAAGAGACTCAGTTCGAGGTACGACCCGCTGCTGCTCACCGGGATGCAAATGGGTGCCGGAGCGGTCTTCTTTGCCCCTGTCGCCCTCACCTCAGGATCCGTCCACCTCACTGCCGTACCCATCTCAGCCTGGTTGTCCATCGCCTACCTCGGGATTGGTTGCGGGCTAGCTGCCTTCGGGTTCTACAACTCAGCTCTGCGCCTCCTTCCAGCGAGCAAGGCAGCACTGGCTG
>WQYJ01000218.1 GCA_009781325.1 Propionibacteriaceae bacterium
GCAAGGCTCTGGTGGTTTATGGCCACACCCCGACCCCTGAGATTGAATTCATTAACAACACTGTGTGCATTGACACCGGTTGTGTATTCGGCGGGAAGCTGACTGCCTATCGGTATCCCGAGAAAGAGATCGTCCAGGTTGATGCGCTTCGAGAGTACTATGCGCCTGTCAAGCCTTTCTTGACTCAGGTTGAGCCAACTGAAGAGTTGCCTGCCCCAGCAGCAGCGATGGAACCCTGGTCAGTTGACGAGGATGGGCCTGTCCAGTTCTCCGCATCCCGTTATGCGCCGTTACCAGAAAACCCACAATCAACAGTGGAGTTGCTCACCATCAAGGATGTTCTGGGAGCCCATCATCTCTCGACCCGACTGCGCCGTACGATCAAGATCCAGGCGGAGAACTCTGCGGCTGCACTGGAGGTGATGAGCCGATACTCTGCTGATCCTCGCTGGCTGATCTACCTTCCTCCGACGATGTCGCCGTGTGAGACTTCAGCATTGCCGGACTACCTAGAAGACCCCAGCTCGGGGTTCTCGCACTATCGCAATCGCGGTGTGGACAAGGTGGTCTGCGAGGTCAAGCACATGGGTTCGCGCGCTGTAGTTATCCTGTGCCGTGATGAGAAGGCGGCTGCTCGGCGCTTCAAGATGGACGACGGCTCCATCGGCATTATCTACACTCGCACGGGCCGAAAGTTCTTCTGCGATACGGACGAAAAAGCCATGCTGACCAGGCTTAACACACAGTTGGAGAGTACTGGATTCTGGGAGGATTTCGATACCGACTGGGTCTGCCTTGACGCGGAACTCATGCCCTGGTCAGCCAAGGCACAGGGACTACTCAAAGATCAGTACGCTCCTGTCGGGCGCGCAGGCCGCGGCGGATTAGCGGCGTCTATTGAGGCAGTCTCTGCGGCGGCACAGGTGCTGCACGGTAGTCTCAGTGAGTCGGCTGTTGACCTGTCAGAACTCTTAGCCAGACTTCACAAACGCGCCGATGCCGTGGATCGATATGTGGAGGCTTATCGCCGCTATTGCTGGGATGTCTCCAGCCTTGATGACTACCGCTTGGCGCCCTTCCATATTTTGGCGACCGAACGTGTGACATATGTTCACAGAAATCATGTCTGGCACATGGAGAACATAGCCCGATACATCACAGGAACTGACCCTATCTTCATGGCAACTGACTACCTCGTTGTGAACCTCCATGACGATCAGGGGATTGCCGAAGCTACTCGCTGGTGGCAGGACATCACCGACGCCGGGAAAGAAGGAATGGTCATCAAACCCTTCGACTTCATTTCCCAGCATGGAACCGAACTGGTGCAACCCGCCGTGAAAGTACGAGGACGCGAGTATCTGCGGATCATCTACGGCCCGGAATACCTCATCGAACCTAATCTGACCGCCCTGCGCGAGCGATCCCTTTCCCGCAAGCGAAGCCTCGCCCTCAACGAATTCGCCCTCGGCGTAGAATCTCTCGAACGTTTCATCGCCGGAGAACCCCTCCACCGAATCCACGAATGTGTCTTCGCCATCCTCGCCCTCGAAAGCGAACCAGTCGATCCGCGGCTTTAGCGGCGATAACGACCGAGGAAGTCGTCGCGGAAGGCGTGGAAGTCGCCGGTTGTGATGGAGTCGCGGATTTGGTCGACGAGGCGTACGTGGAAGCGTTCGTTGTGGATGGTCATCAGGGTGAACAGCAGCAACTCTTTTGCGCGGGTGAGGTGGTGGAGGTAGGCCCTGGTGTGGTGGGTGCAGGTGTAGCAGTCGCAGCCTTCTTCTAGGGGTGTGAAGCTGCGCTTGGAGGGCAGGGTGTCCACGTTGTACCACCCGGTTGAGGTGTAGACCCGGCCATTGCGGGCAGTACGCGAGGGGTTCACGCAATCGAAGGTGTCAGCACCTTGTTCGATGGCGGCGAAGAGATCCTCTGGCTCAGAGATTCCTAGAAGGTGTCTGGGCTTGTCAGCGGGGAGTTCTTCGTTGACCCAGCGGCAAATCGTACCAAGGTTTTCTTTTTCTAAGGCTCCGCCGATCCCAAATCCATCGAAGGATTGCCCATTGACTTCAGCTTGGGCTAGGTCGCGGGCTGCTTTGCGGCGGAGATCCTCGAACTGGGCACCTTGAACGACCCCGAAGAGGGCTTGGTAGGGCTTGCCCACTCTCTCATCGGTGAGACGCCGATGCTCGGCTAGGCACCTCAGAGCCCAAGCGTAAGTACGATCCAGTGAGCTCTCCTGATAACCGCGGGTGTTCATCAGGGTCGTACACTCGTCGAAAGCGAAGATGATGTCTGCGCCAAGTTGGTGCTGAATCTGCATCGAAATCTCGGGGGTGAACCGGTGCCGAGAGCCATCGCGGTAGGAGGTGAAGTCAACCCCGTCGTCATCGACAACAGCTAGGCGGTCTTGGCCGTCAGCGATCACATCATCGCGGGCCAGTCCAGCGGTCGACATCGCTAAGACCTTCTTGAACCCTGCTCCCTGGCTGAGAACCTGGAACCCCCCGGAATCGGTGACTGTGGGGCCCTGCCATCCCATGAAGGCTCCCACTCCCCCGGCTTCATCGACGAGTTCTGAACCTGGTTGGAGGTAGAGGTGATAGGCATTGGCAGGTACGGCCTGAGCCCCGAGTTCACGCAGTTCACGAGGTTGAAGGGCCTTCACCGTGGCTTGGGTGCCGACCACAATAAAGGCTGGAGTAGCGATGTCCCCATGCGGAGTGTGGATCACCCCAGTACGCCCGAGGCTGTTCGGAATTGAGACACCTGGGGTGAATGGACGTGACAGCGGGGGGGGTGTGACAATGGGGACGGTCCTTTTTGTCATATTCCCCGACAGGGGAACATGACAAAAAGGACCGTCCCCATTGTCACACCCATTGTCACAGTCCGCCAACAGACGTGCTTGGGTGATGGCGGTGGCGCCGGCGGTGGAGGTGCGCAAGACCGTGGGGCCCATGGTGAAGGTCTGACCACCAGCTTGTTCGAAAAGAGCAACCTCTTCGTCGGTGAGGCCGCCTTCGGGGCCTATGACGATCACTACTGTGCCATTGCTGGGGATCTCGGCCTCAGCGATCGGACGATCGGACTTCTCGTGCATGATGATCCCGTAGTCGGCATTTCTCAAGACCTCCGCGATCCCTGAGGCATCCATCCAAGGCCCCACCTCAGGAAACCTCAAACGACGGGACTGTTTCGATGCTTCACGGGCAGCCCCCACCCATTTCGCATGAGCCTTCTCCCCGCGCTCACCCTTAACACTGACCTGGGAACGAGCAGCCGCCCATCCGATAATCTCATCAGCACCAACCTCAGTCATCAGATCCACAGCCAACTCAGCCCGATCCTTCTTCGGCACAGCTTGAGCAACAACAATCCTGGGTTGACTAGGGGGTTCA
>WQYJ01000219.1 GCA_009781325.1 Propionibacteriaceae bacterium
CTCGTCGTAGGTCACCATCACATGAGGGCGAAGCTCGACCAGCACATCGGCCATACGCGCTGCCGACTCACGCAAGTCTGTGGCAGCTAAGCTGCCTGGGGGCATGTCGTGCCACGGCTCCTCCAGGGTAAAGCCGGAATCCTCGTACCCTAACCAACGCTGGTTGACCCCGAGGATTTGCCGGGCATTCTCCATCTCGCCCGCACGAATCTGAGCCAGGTTCGCCCAGGTCTGTGGTGTATCCAGGTTCGGATTCAGTACGTCGCCCCGCTCGCCGCCGGTCATCGTCAGCACTGTCACCTCAACACCAGCGGCTGCGTACATAGCCATCGTGGCTGCACCCTTGGAGGATTCATCATCCGGATGAGCATGAGCGCACAGCAACCTAAGTTGTTCTTGTGTCATGGTTATTCCTTTTTTCTTCCATTGACACGATATCCTAGAGCGATGGACAACACGATCTGGTTGACTCAAGAGGCGTACGCAAAACTGCGGGAGGATTACGACTACGCCACTGGGCCTTTGCGCGACACCATTTCCACAAAGATCGGAGCCGCCCGTGAAGAGGGCGACCTCTCCGAGAACGCTGGCTACCACGCAGCCAAGGACGAGCAAGGGCAAAACGAACTGCGGATACGCCGTCTCAAGGCGATTCTCGACACCGCCCAGGTCGGTGAAGTCGGTCAGAGTAACGATGTTGTACGTCCTGGCGCCACAGTGACCATCGCTTTTGATGGCGATATGGACGACACTGAAACCTTCCTTCTGGGCTCCCGTGAACTGCTCAGCCTCGACAACAATGTCGACACCTCGGTTTACTCCCCGCAGTCTCCGGTCGGCTCTGCCGTACTCGGGCGCAAGGTGGGCGACGAGGTGACCTATGCCGCACCTAATGGCCGGCAAATGTCCATCACTATCGTCGAAATCCAGGGATTCTCGGCTTAAGCTTCACGACACCTTAATGGAGGCGTGACCGATCACAACACCGATATCGAGGTACGACGCTCCTGATCCCAAGGTGACATCTCCGTCAACACCATCGCGGCCTTCCCATGTCACGCGGCCTAATTGGGCGTCGGCGCGTACGCGTACGTCAGAATCGGGGCTGACCTCAACGATCACCTGACCGGATTCGCAGCGTACTCTCGACCATCCCGCAGTGAACTTGCCAGAGATCGTAGCCTGGCCCGCTTGGAGCAGAAGATCCGAAATCATGTGGGCGCCGCTAATTGTGGCAACACCGGCTGTCAGGCGTACCTTTCCGAGGTGCGGCACATCGCTGACAACCAGCGAGCAGCCGGTGAGGTCGATGTCGACTTCCAGATTGGGA
Source organism: Propionibacteriaceae bacterium (assembly GCA_009781325.1). Classification (GTDB taxonomy): domain Bacteria; phylum Actinomycetota; class Actinomycetes; order Propionibacteriales; family Propionibacteriaceae; genus WQYJ01. The sequence continues at coordinate 1,331 of WQYJ01000219.1, forward strand.
TTCACCCGCACCGTGAGTTCTTTGCCGATCCCCAGGGCTTTCACATCGTCGATCCCGCGTACGGTCCGAGCCCAGGAAAGAGCGTCAACAACCCCGGTAAACTCCTTGTCACCGATGACTTCGAGGGTGGTGCCTGAGCGCTTGATCTGGTGGACATCCTCAGCGGCAGCAGTAGAAACAACCGCGTCTGCGACGATCCTGACTTTGCGTCCGGTGGCTCGAATCAGCACTTTGGAGACCCCGTTGATCTTCTCAGCCTTCGGGGGTGTGTCCGGTTCGGGGCCGGGCTCCTGCGGGTCTGAGTCTGAGTCCTCAACGGGAGGCAGCGGCCACTCGGTCGACACCTCCGGAGTCTCCTCGCTGGTCACCTGTGTGACTCCAAGAGAGTCAATGCGCTGCTTGGCTTCAGCAGCGTCAATACGGCCAGCAGCCAGATCATCCAAAATAACGGTAATGTCCATGTCGTTCATACATCAATGGTCGCACAAAAGTGAGGGGACGTGACAGGGGGACGTACAACCCCCGGTCGGCTTATGCAGAAGCCAAGGGGTCTAGGCCCGTGGCATACACACAACCGCTCGGTCATCCTGCCAAAGGCAGGACCCCCGGCAGCCGACGTAAGGTCTTGGGGAAAGATCTATGCCACAGTCCCTACATTGGCCGCCGGGGGTCCTGCCTGGCGGCAGGATGACCGGGGGTAAAGCTTCTGGGGCGTGCTGCCGTCAGGCAGTATCCCTGGCAGCCCTCCTCAGGTCATCCTGCCGTGAGGCAGGACCCCCGGCAGCCGACGTAAGGTCTTGGGGAAAGATCTATGCCACAGTCCATACATTGGCCGCCGGGGGTCCTGCCTGGCGGCAGGATGACCGGGGGTCGGCTTATGCATGACAGGACCGTCCCCTTTGTCACGTTCCGAGTAAGCTGAGCCTATGAGCGCGAAGGAAGGCACAGGCAGTCGTCGCGATCGTCTACCCCGGCAGGTGTGGATACTCTCGGGGGTGAGCCTGCTGATTGCTATCGGCTTTGGGGTGATGTCCCCTGTGCTGCCGATCTACGCTCGTACCTTCGGAGTATCCAGTTTCCTGATCGGCTTGGTGGTGTCATCAATGTCGATCCTGCGGCTGATCACCATGCCGGCCAGCAGTCGCCTAATGCGCTATGTCGGCCCGCGGGAACTGGCGATAGCCGGAAATATCCTGATCGCTATCACCACCTTCATGATCGGGATCTCCAACTCCTTCTGGGGAATCATGCTCTGGCGCGGCCTCAGTGGTTTCGGATCAGCGCTATACGGGGTGAGCTCGATGGCTTTGCTTTTCGCCTCCGTTCCCGCGCAGGTCCGCGGGCGAGCAAGCTCCATCTACGGCGGTGGCTTCGTACTTGGCGGCATGGCTGGACCTGCACTAGGCGGGCTGATCTTTGCAGTATCGATGCGGGCACCCTTCTTCTTCTATGCGCTCACTCTGGCATTCTCTGCGGTGGTCTTGCTGGTCTTCCTCCCGAGGACCCCCGCGTCACAACGTGAGGAGTTGCGCCAGTCGACCATCACCTTGCGCGATCTTGTCAAAGATTCACGATTCCGCGCTGTGCTCGTTGTACACTTCGGTACCGGCTGGCAGTCCTTCGGAGTACGCGCGATGCTCATCCCTTTGTTCATTGTCGAAGGCTTGCGGATGTCGACTTCCTGGGTGGGTGTCGCTTTCACCGCCGCCGCGATCGTCCAGTCTGCGTGTATCCCCCTGACCGGATGGGGTACGGATCGCCTCGGGCGGCGTTTCATGATCATCGCCGGAGGTACGACAACCGCCTTGGCCTCGATTGGCTTTGCCCTGACCGGTTCCTATGTGATGCTGGTGGTTCTCATGTGTCTGTATTCGGCTGGAGTATCCACGACGCTGTCTGCCTCGCAAGCCATGCTCGCCGACACGGTGCCGATTTCCGCGAGTTCCGGGTTGGCGGCCTATCAGATGTCTGCTGACATCGGACTGATTATCGGCCCGCTCGTGGCTGGTTTTACCCTCGATGTGTTGGGGTTGTCCTGGGC
>WQYJ01000220.1 GCA_009781325.1 Propionibacteriaceae bacterium
AAGCTAGCCGCAGTCGGGCGCGCAACGGCATCAGCCCTAGAAAAAGCTGGTTTGGATGTTGATCTAGTCCCCACAACAGGTTCCAGCGGCGCGGCGCTGGCAGCGGAATTTCCCTCAGGCCCGGGAACCGTTTTGCTCCCGGGCGCAGAACAAACTGCTGGCACGCTCGAACCGCGCCTGGAAGAAAAAGAATGGCGTATTTTTTCTCTTCCGATTTACTCCACCCAGTTGGTAGCCTCCATTGAGCCCACCATCGCTTTGCTGTGGCAAGCGAAAACCTATGCGGCTTTCATAGCCACCTCTGGATCTACCGTACGGTCTGCTGCGCGCTTAGGTCCAACTATTCCAATCGTTGCCATTGGGATATCATCGTCCAACGAGGCAAGAAGAGCCGGATTTGAGGTTGTTATTCAGGCGAAATCTCCGGCCCCGCACGACATTGTTGCTGCGATCCAAGAACTGTTAGAGGAAGGATAGGGTATTCCCATGACTGATCTTCGTCCGCGTCGGCTGCGTACCACACCTGCTATGCGCCGCCTCGTTGCGCAAACTCACATCAACCCTGCGAACCTGGTTCTGCCGATCTTTGTTCAGGAGGGTATCGATGCTCCGGTGGACTTGAGTTCCCTGCCGGGTGTTCAGCGCCAGAGTCTCGATTCGGCTGCCCGCCTTGCTGCTCAAGCCGCCCAGGCAGGACTCGGTGGGGTGATGCTCTTCGGCGTACCGCGCGAAGACAAAAAGGACCCCTGGGGAACCCAAGCAGTCGCTGAGGATGGGATTCTGAACAAGGCTTTGGAGTCAGTACGAGCCGAGGTCGGCAACGCGATCGTCATCATGGCTGACACCTGCTTGGATGAATTCACTGACCATGGGCATTGCGGAGTGTTGGGCGCTGGCGGAGTGGTTGATAACGATGCCACGATCGAGATTTACGCGAATCAGGCTGTTGCCCAGGCCCGTGCTGGTGCACATATCGTGTCCCCCTCAGGGATGATGGACAATCAGGTCGCAGCTATCCGCTGCGGGCTGGATGCACACGGCTTCGCCGATGTTGGAATTCTCGCCTATGCAGCTAAGTATGCATCAGCCTTCTATGGGCCCTTCCGGGAGGCGGTGGCCTGCACTCTTGAGGGCGACCGGCGTACCTATCAACTCGATCCAGCTAATGCCCGCGAGGGTAGGCTCGAAGCCGAAATTGACATCGCCCAGGGTGCTGACATGGTGATGGTCAAGCCTGCTGGCTACTATCTGGATGTGATCGCCGATGTGGCAGCGATCAGTCCTGTTCCCGTGGCGGCCTATCAGGTCTCTGGGGAGTACGCCATGATCAAGGCAGCAGGGGAACGCGGCTGGATCGATGCCGACGCTGCGCTGCGAGAATCGGTGGTCTCGATCCTTCGGGCTGGAGCAGATATCGTATTAACTTATGGAGCTATGGAGTTGGTGGGTGAGCGATGAGCCAAGAATTTGAAGACGCCAAGCGCGTGATGCCAGGGGGAGTGTCATCTCCGGTGAGAGCCTATGGGTCTGTGGGGGGAAGCCCGGTCTTTGTCGAGAGTGCTTCTGGGGCCTATGTGACAGGGATCGATGGGCGTGAATACCTGGATCTCGTTGGGTCGTGGGGGCCAGCTTTGTTGGGGCATGCTCATCCTCAGGTTGTTGAGGCTGTACGCGAGGCAGCTTCGAGAGGGTTATCCTTCGGTGCACCGACTCTGGGGGAGACTGCGCTGGCTCAGTTGATCATCGACCGAATTCAGGGAATCGACAAGGTGAGGTTCACCTCGACTGGTACTGAGGCCACGATGACGGCGATCAGGCTGGCTCGCGGTTTCACTGGTCGGGATATCATCATCAAGTTCGCTGGTTGCTACCACGGGCATTCTGATGCACTGCTGGTCCAAGCTGGCTCGGGTTTGGCTACTGCTGGTCTGCCGGGATCGGCTGGGGTAACCGCTGGTGCCACGGGTGACACTCTCGTACTTCCGTACAATAACTTCGCCGCTCTTCATGGGGTGTTTTCCGCTGTCGGGGATCAGATTGCAGCAGTGATCACTGAGGCTGCACCGGCAAATATGGGTGTGGTGCCGCCGGAGCCTGGGTTCAACGAGGAGTTGCGCCGGTTGACCCAGAAACATGGTTCTGTGTTGATCTTTGATGAGGTGCTGACTGGTTTTCGGGTTTCGCCGTATGGCTGGTGGGGGTTGGAGGGCCGTCATGAACGATGGACTCCGGATCTCTATGCCTTCGGAAAGGTCGCGGGTGGCGGGTTGCCGCTGGCAGCCCTAGCCGGGCGCTCAGAAATCATGGATCTTCTCGCACCTCTGGGTCCGGTCTATCAGGCAGGTACGCTGTCGGGGAACCCCTTAGCTGTGGCAGCAGGTATGACTACCCTCCAACTTGCTGATGATCAGGTCTATGCCAGAATCGATGCCTTCGCAGATCGTCTGATCCAGGTGATCGATGATCGTTTGGCTGATGCTGGGGTCGCTCATGTGACCCAGCGTGCCGGGTCGCTCCTCAGTGTTTTCTGGGGTGTGGATGACTGGGTGCGTAACTATGATGAGGCTTCTAGCCAGGAGACGGCAACCTTTGTGCGATTCTTCCATGCGATGCTGGACCAGGGCGTACTCCTGCCTCCGTCAGCCTATGAAGCATGGTTTATCTCAGCGGCTCATGGTGAGAAGGAACTTGAAAAACTCGATGCCGCAATCGCCCATGCTGCCCGTGTTGCGCTGTCGTAACTGGCCCGCAATGGCACCAGAGCGACCAAGAGAGTACAGTACTATAGCTGTAACTGCATGAAAGGATACCTATGACCTACGTAATCGCTCTTCCCTGTGTCGATGTCAAGGACAAGGCCTGCGTTGAGGAATGCCCGGTCGACTGTATCTACGAGGGTGCGCGTACTCTCTACATCAACCCAGATGAGTGCGTCGACTGCGGCGCCTGCGAGCCCGTCTGTCCCACCCAAGCCATCTTCTACGAAGACGACCTTCCCGGTGACTGGTCCAACTTCCTCACCGTCAACGAGGAGTTCTTCTCCGGCCTCGGCGCCCCCGGCGGCGCCGCCCGCCTAGGCCCCCAAGACCGCGACCACCCCTTCATCGCATCTTTGCCATCTCAGAACTAATACGTGACAGGGGGACGTGTGTCGAGGGGGCGTTCCTTTGACGCGGAGTACCCGAGGAACGAAACCTCGGTCATCCTGCCGTCAGGCAGGACCCCCGGCAGCCGACGTAGGGTCTGTGGAACGAAACCTCGGTCATCCTGCCGTCAGGCAGGACCCCCGGCAGCCGACGTAGGGTCTGTGGAACGAAACCTCGGTCATCCTGCCGTCAGGCAGGACCCCCGGCAGCCGACGTAGG
>WQYJ01000221.1 GCA_009781325.1 Propionibacteriaceae bacterium
GCTGTTGCATGAATCCAAGATGTGTTGTTTTCTGCACAAGATGTAGTATCACCTCAAGCAGTCACCACAATACCTAGTAGGAAAAAAACCAGATTCTGATTCATGCAACAGCCTCCTGGCCCCCTGGCACGTTTTCACAATCGGCACAGAGCCATCGAATAGTCCCCATATCGGAAGATCTGCTGTCAAGGATACTTAGGAGAATTATCCCCATCGTGCAAGCAAAACTATGAAGATACCTTGATTAATAGAAGGCAGTGAGAATCCTGCTTTATATCCAAGCAGAAGGGATAATTATGTATAAAACAATTCGAAAAGTGGTGCTGCTTGCAGTCTCAGCAACCCTGGCATTTAGCATCATCGGCATAGCCCCGCAGGCACAAGCCGCTGACATCAGAGCCCGTCTCACAACAAATGGAGTTGCTCTTCGTGCCGGACCTGGTACTGGTTACGAAATCATTGACCGCGGAAATACGACTTCGTGGTACACGTTTGATTGTTGGAAGCCCGGGACTGCCGTGATTGGAAACAACAATAAGTGGAACAAACTCAAAGGTGTAGACACGTACATTTATGACTACTATGTGGCTAACGGTGGCAAAACTCTGGCAGATAGTGGTCTACGACAATGTGCGACTGGCTCAGGATACTCTGGCTGGTTGGACTCAATAACCGAGCGGAATGAAGGAATGTCACGATATTACATAAGTGTAAAGGGATGGGCGGTATATTGGGGGAATCCTCAATCTGCAACAGTCGTGTCTGTCTACGTCGATGGCGTCTATAAGGCTTCAAATTTCGCACTCACTAGCCGTCCCGATGTCAACAACGCACTTCCTGGAGTGGGGCCAAACCATGGATTCGAGGTAAAAGTCTTCGGCTTATCTTGCGGAAAGCACACACTGACCGTGAAGCATACTAACACTAATCAGGTCCTGAATGGCGGTACGAAAACCTTCACCATGCAGCGCTGTTAAGTGATACACGCCAAGGGGCCTTGCATGCCAAGGGCCCTGGCCCCGTGGCATGAGGCAGGACCCCCGGCAGCCGACGTAGGGTCTGTGGTCAAGCTTTTCTTCTTCAAGTCCATGCTCTGGCTGCCGGAGGTCCGGCCTAGCGGCAGGATGACCAGTGGTCGGCGCCTTGGAATGGTTATGTCAACCCATGGAATCGGGCATGAATGACCCCAGATGGGAGGGGATCGCTGTTCAGACTGAGCGCCATGATGGCCTCACGTGGACAGTCAATGGTAATGGTGATTCCGTAAGTGTCAGCCTGTATGAAGCCGAATCTCGGGTAGTAGTTGGGATGCCCAACCAAGACAACGAAAGACTCCTGAAGTTCCTTCGCTTTTTCCAGACATACCGTGACCACCGCCGTACCTGCTCCTTGATTCTGCAGATGAGGTAGAACTGAGACTGGACCCATGATGAGAGCCGGGGTGTCACCAATGGTGCAACGAGTGAGAAGACAATGGGCGATGACCTCACCCTCACTATTCGTGGCTACTTGCGATAAGCCCTCAACCCAGACATCCGGATCGGTCCGCATCAGAGCGATCATCTCTGCTTCCTCCACAGTTGGAAACGCAGCGAGTGTCACCATTCTGATTGCCTCAATGTCATCAGGATTCTCAGCACGTGTACGCCATGTGGTATTCACTGAACCAGTGTGCCACGGGGCCGGGAGGCTGTTGCATGAATATTGAGGTATCACCGAGTTTTTGGTGATATTGGATTGGGGTGTGTCGGGGTGGGCTAAATGTGGGTTGACATGGGATAATAGTGTTTGTGAGTGGGAATTTTCGGTCTGGGAATCGTGATCAGGGTTTCCTGTTGCCACCGTCGATGGCTGACTGGTTGCCGCAGGATCATTTCGTGTGGTTTGTCATTGAGACAGTCGATCAGTTAGATCTGTCCAAGTTTTATGATGCGCATCGTGGGGATGGTATTGGGGGGAAGGCTTATGATCCTCAGGATATGGTCACACTGTTGGTGTATGCGTATTGCTCAGGGGTGGTGTCTAGTCGCAAGATCGAACAGCGCTGCTGGGAGGATGTCGGGTTTAGGGTCGCAGCAGCGGGGCTGATTCCCGATCATGTGACGTTATGTCGGTTCAGGTCTCGTCATGAAACCGCGTTGGAGCAGGTGTTCGCGATGGTGTTGCGTCTGTGTTGGAATGCGGGTCTTCTGGAGTCGGATGTGCTCGCTGTTGACGGCACGAAGATGAAAGCGAATGCGTCTCTGTCGGCGAACCGCACCGCTGAAGTGTTAGCACGCCAGTTGCTGGAGTTGGCTGAGCGTTTGGATGCTGAGGATGATCAATCGGCGCCTAACGATGGTGACCCACGGTGGCGGGAAAGAGGCGAAGACAGACGTCAACGAATCCGTGAAGCGTTAACTGATTTAAAGGCTGAGGCTGACTGGCATAGTTATGAGGCGAAGATGGAACGCCGCCGTGAACAGCAGACTCGAACTGGTCACAAGCCTAAGGGTCGTGGACCCTCTGCTGACACCAAAGCTCGTTATGTTCGCACGAATGCGAACACCACGGATCCGCAGTCTCGTATCATGGCCAGTACTCGAGGGTTCGTTCAAGGGTATAACGCCCAAGCTGTGGCTAATCATGCACAGATCGTGGTCGCAGCTGATGTGTGTTCTGTGGTGACTGATCATTCCCAGTTCATTCCCATGATTCAACACGCCACCGATAATCTGCGGGTCGCAACCGATAGTGAACCTGAACCCTCAACGAGGATGACCCTACTTGCTGACGCGGGATACTTCACTATCGACAACACGAAAGCTTTCCCTGACCATGATGTGTTGATCCCCAGCCGCAAACCCCGTCACATGGTGGAAACCAACCAGAAAAACCACCACCGCAACCAGGTGCTATCCCAGGTTGAGAATAACCAGATCACCATCCCACAAGCAGTCACCCAACTGGGATTATCCCGACGTAGTATCTATAGGCTCCTGCGACAACGCCGAATAGATCCCGACACCGCCACTACGACAATGGCTCAACGATTAGCCACCCCAGAAGGCAAAGCCATCTATAGGCAACGCTCAGCGATCATCGAACCAGTCTTCGCACAAATCAAACACAACCTCGGCATCCGAGGATTCACCCGGCGAGGACTCACCCCAGCCCGATCCGAATGGAGCTTCATCTGTGCCTGCTATAACATTCGGAAACTCTACTTCGCTCAACGAAAACCCAACCCGAACACCACCACACCACCCAGATCACCCAGGAAACCAAGTCCACCAGGCCAAGAAAACCCCACCGAACGCCCGAACCAACTCCGAACACCCCCACACCACCCCAAAGCCATATCA
>WQYJ01000222.1 GCA_009781325.1 Propionibacteriaceae bacterium
ACGCACCCGCCCCCAGGTCATCCTGCGCCGTAGGTGCAGGACCCCCGGCGGCCAATGTGTGGACTTGGAAAGAACCCTGGGTTGAGTCCATAAATCGGCCGCCAGGTCCTGACTTCGTCAGGATGACCTGGGGTTGGAAATGCGTAAAAGGGCCTGGCCCAACAGCCTAAGTTTATGATGTTGGGGCAGGCCCCGTGGCATGTGAACCATTCGAAATCGAAGAGTAGTCGTAGACGTTAGCGCTACAGCGCACCTACGATGGCGGTGGCGATCGGGGCTAACAATAATGCAGGCAGTAGATCGCCGACCTTGATGTGGGCAACACCGGCTAGGCGTAGGCCTAGGCCGAGGAGGATTACTCCCCCGGTGGCAGTGAGGGCATCGATCTCGCCTGGGGTCATGATGTTGCCGGCGAAGACGCCAACTAGTGTCCACGCCCCCTGATAGATCACTAATGGAATGATCGAAGCGACAACCCCGATCCCAAAACTTGAGGCGAAGGCGATTGCGGCAAAGCCGTCCATCACAGACTTCACCAAGAGTTGGTGGATACCGTTTCCCAGACCATCGGAAATGGAACCAAGGATAGCCAGGGGCCCCACACAGAACACCAGGGTGGATGTCACTGCACCCTCGACGAAAGTTGATGATTCCGACTTGGTTGCCACTCGCTTCCTCAGCTTCTCAGCAGCCCCATCAAGACGATCCTCCAGTTTGATCAGCGATCCAAGGATCCCGCCAACAAGCAGCGAGCCAAGAACGATCAGCATGGGGGCATATTCTCCGACCTCGTCAGTCAAAGCAGCCGAGAGCCCAGAGACAATGGCGCTGGCACCAATAACCAAGGTGAAGAGCCCCAGAATCTGTGTCACAAGGGTACGGGTCTTCTCCGGAAAGCGGCGCCCTACTACAAGACCCAGCAGCCCGCCAACAACGACCAAACAGACGTTGACGACCGTACCTAACCCAATGAACACTCTCCAAGTAAACCACGGGGACATACCTGTTCCACACACGAACCAAAGATCCCACCGATATCCCCTTGTGAATCGATTGGTCTTTACTGAAATGAGTAGTTACCCTGGAAATATGACATATGAACCTCCTGGCGTTTATGAGAACTGGCCTCCAAACATACAAGTCCCTAAACCTAATGGCGTAGGCACAGGAGCTCTCGTTCTCGGAATCATTGCTTGTGTTCTTTCTTGGATTCCATTCATCAACGTCTTTGCGGTCATTCTCGGCATCGTGGCTGTCATCCTGGCAATCATTGGTCTTGCCCTGAAGGGGCTCAAGAGGCAAACCGCCATCGCTGGCTTAATCCTCGGCGTGGTTTCCCTTGTCATTGCAAATATTTCCCTGATCGCCCTCAATAACTGGTCAGACAGAAAAAACGAAGAGTGGCGTGAGCGTGCAGACATCACTGATCTTGTCCTTGATGGCAACTGGGTCATCGACACTGATGAGTCCAAAACCCGTGTCCTAGGTGTGATTACCAACACATCAGACAAACCATACCGAGACTCATTGTGGGTCAACTACAAAGTCTTAGATCTCAATGGTGATCATATCGGTTACTGTTCAGACAGTACTTGGTCTATTCCTGCACATGGAACATGGGAATTTTCCGCTTTGTGTCAAGTGTATGAGGATGGCTACTCCATCGAGTTTGTTGAGTTTGGTTAGCAATGGACGTTCACCAGTCGCCGGGGTGGTGCAAACCGCACAGCGGGCGCGCTTTGCCGTCTAAATAACGAAAGTGTAGGTTGCTAACATGACCAGGACATCAAGGCCGCATACTGTGGTGTGGCTGGTTGTGTTTGTCTTGTACATCTCAGCTTTACTGTATTTGACCATCATTCGGCCTGGAGTCTTCTATGAATCCAGACAACTAAACCTCACTGTCTTTTCTGGTCTCATCACCCTTTTCCGATCTGCTAAGACATGGGCATTCTTGAGGCTCTTTCTTGGAAACATTGGCTGGTTTGTTCCCTTGGGATTCCTTCTTCCGATGAGAGTGAAGAAAAGAAGACTGCTGATCACCCTGGCGTGCGGGCTGGGGTTGTCGTTGTTTATCGAGACTACTCAGTTCGTGTTTCACAAAGGAGTAGCTGAACTCGACGATCTGATTCTCAACCTGCTTGGTACATTCCTGGGATACCTCTTCTTCTGGCTCGTCAACAAACTTCGCCGCAATCAATCCCTCCATGGATCGGTTGTGGACTCCTCACAGAATATTGGGTGAGATTCCTCGTTTAATTTGGGAACGGTAGACGAGGTTGACCATGAGGAAGAACAGGGTCTGACCGGGACGGCTCCTCATGCGGCGATGGAAGATCGTACGGCGCAGGATCATTGGGATCGTGTAGAGGCTGCGGTAAATCTGCCAGAATAGCTCCTCGACCTCGGTGGCACTCAGGTTCGGTGTGTTGATGACTGCGCGCGCTGGGTGGTACGACAGTACGTCGGGGTCGGTGATGCGACCTTCGGCTTTAAGTTCGTCGTACATATCGGTGCCGGGAATCGGTGTCATGCAGTAGAACTTTGGAGCCACGATGTCGGATTGGGAGACGAAATCAATGGTGGACAGCAAGGATTCACGAGTGTCGGTGTCGATCCCAACAATCATTTCTGAGGCGATCTCGATACCTGCATCGGTGACAGTACGCAGGACGCGGGCATAGTCAGCTGGATCACACCAGTCTTTGTTCACTGCCAAGAGTGACTCCCGGCTGATGGACTCCAGTCCAAAACTCAGCACCTGGCAGCCCGACTCCGCCACCAGTTTGAGCAGGTCCGGCCTGTCGGCGATTTTGATTGAACACTGGGATGACCAGGTCATACCCAGCGGCTTGATCCGCTCGCACAATTCAGCCAGATACCCAGGTCGGGAGACGATATTGTCATCGATCAGCAAAAATTCGGAGAATCCAAGGTCTTTGATGGCTTGAATATCGCGCACCACTTCATCGACTGGACGGCGAAGATAGCGCCCGCGATACAGACAGTAGATCGTACAGAACTTGCAGCTATGCGGGCACCCGCGCCCAGCCTGAACCGGAAGGAAGTTTCCGATCTTCTTATTTGCCACCAAGTCATAACGCGGAAGCGGAGTGTTGAGGTCACCGGTGATTTTCGACTCATATCGAGGCGCAAGGGTTCCATTCTCCAGATCCGCGCATATCTGCGTCATCAGGTTCTCGGCATCTCCGATCACCACCGCATCGCAATACTGGGCAGCCAAATCCGGTACCAAGGACACCATCGGCCCACCCATGATCACCGTCTTTCCGCGGCGTTTGAATTCCAAGGCGATGTCCTTGGCTCGATTCGCG
>WQYJ01000223.1 GCA_009781325.1 Propionibacteriaceae bacterium
AGACAGAGAGTGAGAGGTCTTGGCGAGTTACAGGTTTCACGATGAGTGGTAGAGGCAAATCTTCAATCTCAGCCGCATCATCTGGATTAGTTAGAAGACGGGTTTCTGGGACAGGAACACTCATTCTCTTACAGTGTTGATACTGTGTCATCTTACTGGAGGCTAGGGTTACGGTGTCTGTCCTAAAGGGTAGGAAACAGAACGTACTAATCAGCGGTGCAAGCCGAACAAGTGACTCAATATGATTATCATGGGTAGGAAATAAGACAAGTTGTGCGTACTTTTCGTGGAGTGACTCTAGGCTTTGCAGTAGTGAATCATCATCACTGATTGTGATGTGTCGCTGAATCATGTTGCTGTAGTCTGCTGGCCCTTTCTTACTGGAAATAACAACGATGTTGCCTACTCCAGCGGCTGAAAGCGCTTGAATGATCGAATAGCTGTTGACATAGCTTCCCATGACAACAGCGCAAGAATTTTCAGTGAGGTTTTCTGGACTATGCAAGGATCATCCTAAGAACTAGGGCGATGAGGCCATGTGCGATCATGATAGGAAGAAAAGTCCAAGAAGCCTTCAAAATCTCTTTCAGTGAAGACTTGACTACCCTTAACACAGTGATGCACATAACTAGGTACGCGAGGACACCTGTGAGCGAAAAAACAATAATCATTTGATAAGCATCTAAGCCAATGATCATGCTTCCAACCATGGCGATTACACGGGAAGCGAAGATCACGATATTCATGATCAAGCTGAGTCCCTGGCGTTCAAGGATCGTAAAAATGTGTGAGAGCGGTGATGAGGCTAGCACGAACACCAACCATATTGACATCCATTGAACGTATCTTCCAGCTTCTAACCAATTGGCCCCAAATAGCCAAGGAATAATGAGATCCCCATAGAACGTCATCACTGGAAACAGGATCGCACTGAGGGTCAGCAATGTGCGATAGGTCTTCAACACCAATTGCTTGAGGCGCTCTGGATCGGTGCGCTCTTTTGCAGCTCGCTCGAGAAAAACCGTAGATATGCTGTTACCCACGAGTGACACCGGAACAATTAGTGTTCGATACCCAAGGGCATAGAATCCAACGCTGGTGGAGGAGTAGAGGGTACCCAAGAGAATGATCGGTATCTGACTTGAAGCAGTATTCAGCAATGCCCCCCAAGTATTCAGCATGGGAAAACGTTTGTATCTTTTCGCAAGTGAGCGTACTTGCTAACTGTTATTCTGTGGTGTCTGCTGTGTCGTTGGTGCCAAAAAAGCCATGTGTGCCGAATGAATTCTCCGATCGCATTGCCAAGGAGTAGTCCTCCCAAGCCAGGCTTCCAGAACCCCATACCGATGGATGTTCCGTTGGATGCGGTTTGCTGCAAGATTGTCGTTGCAGCTAGCGGACGAAATTTTGCATCCCGGATCATTAGTCGATGCATGACTGCATCTAATCCTGCAAAGAAAATGAAAAGTGAAACAAAACAAACCCATCCCTTTGGCACACCCCCGAGGCCAACGAGACCAAGGATAGAGTCACCTGGGATCAGAGAAATCGCCAATGTGAGGGTGGCGCAGATGCTTGCAATCATCATTGCCAGATAGGCAAGGGCCGTGGCATCGCGATCATCCTCGGGGAGTACGATCGCCATCTCGTACTTGCCTGTCGCTATCACACCGATGGTTGCTGCAATGGCTACACAAGATGCGTACAGACCCATGTCAGCAGGGGTGTACAGTCGGGCGATCAGAAGTGAAGCAACTGCGGCAATTAGTTGACCAATCGCAGATCCGGACGCAACTGTCGTGACGGAACGCACAAACTTTGAACGTACCATGTTGCCGAGGTAGGTGCGGACCTTATTAATCATCGTTTTCAAAATCCCGCCTCATTATGGATTTGGAGTAAAACTTGTGGGGTAGGCAGCGAGACTGTTGCGGGATTGATGAGGTCTTGTGTGAGAGATCGGGGTGACCCGTATGTGTCGAAACTTTTGATCATGTGGAGAATCACCTTGATCCCGACGAAACTAGGTGAAAGCCTTTATGAACGTTTTCCTCAATGGATGGCTGCACAGATCTGACGTTGAAAGCCTGGCAAAAACCTTGAGCTTCATAACCACCTTCGCTCAGCATTGCGTGAACTGGGACATAACCAGTTGGGGTGTCAAGGCAGCCTGCACAAGCAACGAAGGGACGATCAACGATTGCACGAACAGTCTGGGCATATTCGGCAACGACTTCACCACTCATGCCAATCAATGTGAATTGTGAACCTAGATCTAGGCGAACAAAGGAAACTTCCCCTGGCTGTTCTGTATACAGTTCACTGGCGGGGATCGTAACTCGCTTTGTCGCGATGGAATCGACCGGGGTTTCCTTCTCACAGGCGCGAGTCTGATCAACACGTTTCGCGAGGTTGGACACCCAACGGGAGTATCTCCGATCAGACATGTTACTAAAAACAAGTCCGTTGAGAAGCTGTTTGGGTAAATCCCGAAATCTCCAACTACCGATCGTTGCAGACGGGCGGGTGTTTCCGGAGAATCCCTGGAAATACAGTACAGGAAGCTCCGACTGTCCTTCTGATCTTCGGATCCTTTCTCTGATGGCTCCGGGGAATTGGGCGGACACAGCATTGCGGGGCTTCCGCCCGACAGGATGGCATGCGTAATTCCAGACTATTGCAACCGGAGCACCGTCCTCTGCCCGAAGTGTCGCTGTGATCAGGGTTTCGTCTGTGCAGCCTTGTTTGTTGGGAGCATTGAGCATCGTATTGCGAAGTATCCGCCTTGAAATGTAACGCCGGTAGTACTTGCGGCGATTGACACTGTTTCTTGCCATTCCTGATGCTGCTGACAGCGATACCGTGCCTGAAGACCCCTGAAGCAGAGCCTTCACGGCAGGTTCGATTCGGTCAGCCACCATTGACATGTAGGTTTCACTTACCCTACCTAGCTTCGGTTTTGATGAATCAACCATGGGAGCTTGGTGTGTATGGGTCGATCCAACAATGACTCTCTCCGCAGGTAGGCCTGACACCTTCTCTGTGAGATTTCGAAGCGTATGGCCTACGAAGAGGACATCGAAAGACGCGAGAAGAATTGGAGGATTGTCCTCAGCAGGCCAAAGCGCTAGAAACGCCACTTCAATGGGATCAGCGACTCCGTCCCATGGCAATCTAGCCCCAGGTGATGCACCTAGGTCAGTCGCAGACAACGGCGACAGATCCACGGTACACGCAGCAGCCCTCACAAGTCTCCCATCAACACTATGTCGTACGAAACCACTCGTACGACCCAGAATCTCCACCTTATACTACTGGAGCACAG
>WQYJ01000224.1 GCA_009781325.1 Propionibacteriaceae bacterium
CGGCACAGAGACCGTGGAATGGTCCCCACACCTAGTACCCACCGTTTACAGCGTGGACTACCAGGGTATCTAAGCCTGTTTGCTCCCCACGCTTTCGCTTCTCAGCGTCAGGAAAGGTCCAGAGAACTGCCTTCGCCATTGGTGTTCCTCCTGATATCTGCGCATTCCACCGCTCCACCAGGAATTCCATTCTCCCCTACCTTCCTCTAGCACTGCCCGTATCGAAAGCAGGCTCAGGGTTAAGCCCTGAGTTTTCACTTTCGACGCGACAGGCCGCCTACAAGCTCTTTACGCCCAATAATTCCGGACAACGCTCGCATCCTACGTATCACCGCGGCTGCTGGCACGTAGTTGGCCGATGCTTCTTTTGCAGGTACCGTCACTTGCGCTTCGTCCCTGCTGAAAGCGGTTTACAACCCGAAGGCCGTCATCCCGCACGCGGCGTTGCTGCATCAGACTTTCGTCCATTGTGCAATATTCCCCACTGCTGCCTCCCGTAGGAGTCTGGGCCGTATCTCAGTCCCAGTGTGGCCGGTCGCCCTCTCAGGCCGGCTACCCGTCGACGCCTTGGTGAGCCGTTACCTCACCAACTAGCTGATAGGCCGCGAGCCCATCCCTGACCGTAAAGGCTTTCCACCTCCTCAGATGCCTGTGGAGGTAATATCCGGTATTAGCAGCTGTTTCCAACTGTTATCCCGGTGTCAGGGGCAGGTTGCTCACGTGTTACTCACCCGTTCGCCACTCTAGGGGTTCCGAAGAACCCTTACCGTTCGACTTGCATGTGTTAAGCACGCCGCCAGCGTTCGTCCTGAGCCAGGATCAAACTCTCCGTTGAAAATTTATTCCAGTCACTGGGGAAAAACCAGTTCGTGGATCAACTTAGGGTTTGATGTCCTGACATATCTATTAACTGGATATATCAATATATCAAAGGAACCGTTCTTGGTTGATTATTCAGCCAAGAATCGGGGCACTTTTTTGAAATTTTAAAGTGCATTATTGTGCATTGACTTTAAGCACGCTGTTGAGTTCTCAAGGTTCAGGTGCGCACTCGCTTTGGCCTTGACCGCCGCTGAGGGCAACTCGATCTACTTTACCGAAAATGACCTTTGAAGTCAACTTAAGGATTTTGATCCTTCCGTTCCCTCCCCCGGCACACACACGTTGGTAATGTGACACGAATTTGGGTTCAGAAACCCGGTGCGACTAGCAGTTTCGATATCTCTTCGAAACTTTGCACGTCTCATCGGGCTAGGTAACATTACCCTAGGATTCAACCCAATGTCAAGGCCTGGTTCGAACATCTTTTTATCCACGCTCAAACAGCGCACAGAAGGCTCAAATGAGCTAGACTTATAGGCTGTGTATATGCCAGGAGAGGACAATCATTGGCTGGCCAATCTTCACTAGAGCGAGAACTCGAGGCTGAGCAAGCGTACATTGACCTAGTGCTCACCCACCTGCGGCGTGCAGTTGCCTCGGCTAAAGATCTTGCTCAGGAGTCCCAGGCTCGCTTCACCTCTGACCGAGAATCGTGGTTACGCGAAGAAGTCGGTACAGCTCTATTCGAGCGGGATGCCTTCGCCTTTCTGGCTGCGCGCCGGATGGCGGTTCTTGATGGAGAGCATGAGGGATTGGTCTTTGGGCGACTGGACTTTCAGGATAGCGAGAAGCGATACATCGGCCGCCTGGGAGTTCGCACTGCTGACTATGAACCGCTTGTCATGGACTGGAGAGCACAGGCTGCTGAACCTTTCTACCGCGCAACACCGGTACAACCTATGGATGTCGTACGCCGAAGAGTTCTGACCTCCCGCGACGATAAAGTGACCGGCATCGAAGACGATGTCTTGATGCCGATGGCCATACCTGACGACATGATCGTTATCGGTGACGGGGCATTGATGCGTGCACTTGAACGCAGCCGCGGAACAAAGATGCTGGATATCGTCGCCACAATCCAAGCTGAGCAGGATGAAGTCATTCGGGCCCCGCACCAGGGCTTCACCCTGATCACCGGCGGACCAGGGACCGGTAAGACCGTGGTCGGTCTGCATCGAGTCGCTTTCTTGATTTACACCCACAGGCGGAGGTTTACTAACGGCGGTGTCTTGGTTATTGGGCCCTCCCCGATCTTTATTGACTATATTGAGCGGGTTCTTCCCTCCTTGGGTGAGGCCTCAGTGACGCTGAAACCTATGGGAGAGATTGCCGATGATGTCCTGGGATTCTCCTCTGTCATCAGAGATGCCGATGATGCGTGGGTTCTCAAGGGTGGTCTTGATATGGTCCCCGCCTTGCGGAAGCTGGTTGAAACACCTGCGTGTGAACCTCAAACCCTCCTGGTGACAGTGAAGGGCGAACCTCTATCGATCGATGCCGCACATTTGGCTCGAATTCGGAAGAACTCTTTGGCTCGGGCACCCTACAACCAGGCACGTGAAATCGCAGAAACCGAGATCGTAAAATACCTCCGCCATGTTGGGGGCTCACGAGTCGACGTTGATGATGAGGAGCAGTTCGCTGACCTGGTCACTAGTTCGTGGGCTTATTCCCGCTTCATCGAGGCGTGGTGGCCCTCCATGTCACCGGCACAGGCCTTGGCCCGTCTGGGTGATCCTGATTTGGTACGCGCCCTTGACTGCTTCACACCTACCCAGGCAGACCTGCTGAGCGGTTCGATCGATCCGGAAAACTGGACCATTGGCGACATCCCTCTTCTTGACGAACTCGCTGAACTCTTAGGACCCCAACCAGTTGAAGAAGACACTGAGCTCATCTTCTTCTCGGATGGCATCGACGAGGTCGTGACGATCTCTGATCGTCTGACTGATCACCGCCACCTGGAAACTGGGATCCCTCACACCACCTATGCACATATCCTTGTCGATGAAGCTCAGGACATCACCCCGATGCAGTGGAGGATGATTCACCGACGCGGAGCGAATGCCTCGTGGACGATTGTGTCGGATTCGGCCCAATCTAGTTGGCCTGACCCAGAAGAGTCCTCCCGTACCTTAGCCGGACTCATCGGTACGCGCCAGAGCCGGTCATTTAGGCTGTCGACAAACTACCGCTCCCCGAAGGAAGCCTACGATCTTGCCACCCAGTACATCCGCAGAGTCGAGCCCGACACCGACATCCCCGTTGCCGTACGCAGCACCGGGATCGAACCACGGCTGTTGGTGACACCACGTGCCGACCTGGGAAAGACCCTGGAAGCGGAGATTTCCAGTCTGTTAGGTCAGACCGAAGGCACCATTGGTGTGATTGGTGAGACC
>WQYJ01000225.1 GCA_009781325.1 Propionibacteriaceae bacterium
ATTCTGGATCGAGCTGAGACTCAAGAGCTAGCTGCCTCAGTCTGCGCACCTGTTCTGCCTCCCGAACCGGATCAGCGGGCGGAAGATCGAGTTCAGCCTTGATCTGACCTACCTTCTTCGTGATCTTAAAGCGCTCAGCCAGCAGATGAATCAGCGCAGCATCGAGGTTATCAATGGAACGGCGTGCCTCAATAAGGCCTAGCGGGATTTCGGACATGGGAACCTCCTAGATAACAAGGGTAACTCCATCGACACCAACAATGGATGCGGCTCGGCAGTGATGGTACGAGATCGTAACAAAGTCCCGCGTATTCTTACCCCAGAGGAGTTTTTGAAACAAGCCCCTTATTACGAGAGAATATCCCCCATGGAGAACCTGATCCTTGCCGTCATCCTTGCCGTCATTGTCATCGCGCTCTCAACCGTTTCAGATCGTTTGGGAGCTGCACCCCCTCTGATCTTGATGCTCGTCGGGGTGGGCATCAGTTTTCTTCCTTTTATCAATCCGATCGAGATCGAACCTGAATGGATTCTGGCAGTAATCCTGCCGCCCTTACTGTACGGCGCTGCCATTGCCATTCCTACGGTGGATCTCCGGCGAGATTTCTCAGCGGTCGGCGGGCTCGCCATCATCCTGGTTGTCATCTCCGCTGTGGTCGTTGGGTTCATTGTCCATTGGATGATTCCCGGTGTCAGCATCGGTTACGGTATCGCACTAGGAGCTATCCTCAGCCCCACTGATGCTGCAGCAACAGCCATCGTACGACGGCTAGGCGTACCAGTGCGCGTACGAATAATTCTCCAGGGAGAGTCTCTTCTCAATGACGCCACCGCCCTGGTCCTGCTGCGCTCAGCGATCGCAGCGACCGCAGTGACAGTGTCAATGTGGCAGATCATCCTCGAGTTTATTTGGGCAGCCGCGGCAGCCGCAGTCATCGGTGTCATCATCGGTTGGATAGGGGTACGGCTGCGCCGCCTCGTCCATGAGTCCACTCCCGCCACCGCTATCTCGATCTTGCTGCCATTTCTTGCCTATCTTCCCGCCGAACTTGTTGAGGCATCAGGTTTGGTAGCAGTAGTCGCCGCCGGGCTCACCGCCGCGCAGATGGGCCCCAAACATCTCGATGCCCGACAACGACTTGCAGAACGTGCGAACTGGCATACCATCGAGTTCCTTCTCGAAGGAGCTGTCTTCCTCGCGATGGGCTTGGAACTTAAGAGCTTCATCATTGATGTCCGCAACACCCACGACACCCTCTGGATGGCGGTGGGGATGTCTGCACTGGCCTTAGCGGTCTCCCTGGTCCTGAGATCCGGTTACGTCACGATTGCTCTCCAAGGAATACATATCTTGACCACGCGGAAGGCTAATCGCAGCGCATCCTGGATGCAGATGCATCCTTCTGTGTCAGTTGGGGAGTCACCGATCACTGAGCGTGAACAGGAACTCATGCAACGCCGAGCACGGATTCGCGCTCGTCTAAGACGCCCTGGAGCCTCACGCGAGAATATGGAAGAACGCATTGTCGGAATGCGCTCGTTCATTAGCCGCTATGTTGCCGATGTTGACTATCTGATTCGCCAACCCCTGGGAGTCAAAGAAGGCGCTTTGCTGACCTGGGCAGGACTTCGAGGAGTCGTGACGCTGGCTGCCGCCCAGACTCTGCCTCACACGACCCCCCACCGGTCTCTGATGATCCTGATTGCTTTCTTCGTGGCAGCAGGTTCCTTGCTCCTCCAAGGCGGAACCCTGTCCTGGGTTGTGAAACTCCTGAAACTGGATGGCCAGGATGGAGCACCCCCAGGTGAGCGGGATCGGCTCCAAGCTGAACTCCAAGAAGTCGCTGATGAGTGGGAAGCTGACACCGATGAGCCTATGTCTGACGACGAGATTCTACTGGCGAAGCTGCGCGCTCAGCGCGAAGAACTTCTTGAATTGCGCTCGACAGGTACCTACACCTCACAGTCGCTGGCATCAGCGCTGACAGAACTTGACGCAGCGGAGATGGGTCTCCAAGTACGTCTCAGTGAAGACGACTAGATATACGGCGAGGACCTACTCGTACCCAGGAAGAATCATGTCGTGAATCAGCGCCCTCTTTTCCTCCCAGGGTAGGAAAGCGGACTTTGCGGCATTGATGGTGAATCGGCGGATGTCGCCCATCTCATATCCAAAAGCTATTGCCAGCTTCGAAAATTCCGACGTCAGTGTGGTCTGTGACATCAGTCGGTTATCGCAGCTCACCGTTACACGTATCCCTGCGCGGTACAGGGCATCGAAGGGATGACTGTTCATATCCGGTGCTACCCCGGTTTGGAGATTAGAGGTCGGGCAGATTTCGAGTGGGATGCGCAAAGACCCTACATAAGATGCCAGTCTTCCCAACGTCGGGGTAGAACCTGAGAAGTCGATGTCATCGACCAGTCGTACGCCGTGGCCGATCCGGTGAGCACCGCAGACATGCAGAGCTTCGTGGATGGAGTTCAACCCATCAGCTTCACCGGCATGGACAGTCACAAACATGTTGGCATCGAGGGCTATCTTGTAGGAGTCCAGGAAGGCTGCCGACGAAAAGCCGAGCTCAGGACCGGCGCAATCAATACCTACGACGGAGTCATCACGATAGGCGATCGCTAGCTCGGCGATCTCGGTGGTCGGCTCCAAGCCCCGCAGCTCCGATAGCAGTTGGCGTGCCGCGATGAACTGTCCTTGAGATTGGGCTTTCGCCATCCCATCAGCCAAGCCATCGCGTACGGCTCGTACGGCATCTTCGAGCGACAACCCCTGGCGAGTGTGGAGGGCTGGTGCCCAGCGGGCTTCAGCGTAAACGACTCCATCGTCTGCTTGATCGAGGACGAATTCCTGGGCAATTCGGCGCAGATTCTCGTAGGTCTGCATCACTGCAATAGTGACCGTGAAGGTCTCAAGGTAAGCCTCCAATGAGCCTGAATCAGCCTGATCGTAGAACCATTGACTGAGAGCCTGCGGCTCGGTTTGCGGCAGTGTTAGTCCTTCGTTGCGAGCAAGGTCGATGATGGTCGCTGGGCGCAATCCCCCATCCAGATGGTCATGGAGAGCCACCTTCGGAGACCGCCGGATCTGTTCAATGAGGTCCATAACTTCATTATTCCGGATATTCCCTTAGGCGATAGGTGTTGACTCCAGTTGCAGGGATGTGAGGGACGGAAAAACGTGCCAGGGGGCCTGGAGGCTGTTGCATGAATCATGTTTCGGCGCTGAAGCCCCGGATCGGGCGATCCGC
>WQYJ01000226.1 GCA_009781325.1 Propionibacteriaceae bacterium
GAGATCAGTGACCTGATGTGCCCAGGGTTCGGCTTCATCAACCTGCGAGTCGGGGTCGAGGGCACCCCTCAACCCATCCATAACGAAATAGCCCGCGAGAAGGGAACGAAAGGCAAAGTGCATCATACTCATGGATCTTTTCTACCACTTTCTTTGCTCCAATGGCAGTTTTTTTATAATTTCACGATAGTCTGATCCATCATGGATACTTCGGCGCTGGAAACGACTGCGGAGTCACGTGAAGAACGCGTGGCCCGCTTCGAGCGTGATGCGCTTCCGTTTATCAACGCTTTGTACGGGGCAGCGTTGAAATTGACCCGTCATCAGGCCGATGCCGAAGATCTTGTTCAGGAGACATATACCAAGGCTTTCAGTTCCTTCAACCAATTCCAAGAAGGGACGAATCTCAAGGCTTGGCTCTATCGAATCCTCACGAACACCTACATCAATACTTATCGCAAGGCACAGCGGTCGCCACGCATTGCTGATAGTCCGGATATCGAGGATTGGCAGCTTGCCAGGGCAGATTCACATTCAGTGCATGTCTCATCGTCAGCCGAGATGGAGGCTCTGAATAATCTCACGGATTCAAGGATCATCGCGGCAATGAAGTCATTAAAGTCGGAGTACCGTTACCCTGTGTATCTCGCTGATGTGGAGGGTTTCTCGTACAAGGAGATTGCCGAGATCCTCGACGTACCTGTCGGTACGGTGATGTCGCGGCTAAGCCGGGGGCGTGTCCAACTGAGAAATAATCTTCAGACTATCTGCGGAATTGGGGTGAACTTCAATGACTGATTTATCACAGATGTGCAGCTTCGTCATGATGAGAATTAACGCCTTCCTCGACAATGAACTCGACGAGGAAACTGCAGATGATGTCCGCATCCACATTGCCAATTGCGATGAATGTATCAACGAAGTGGAGATTTGGACCAGGATTCGCGGTGCTATCAAGCAAGCCTATGAGCCTGTGACAGCCCCGGTGTCACTGATTGAGAAGATCACTGCGCGAATCCATGACATGGAACTAGATACTGCTTAAAAACAGTCGAAGAAGGCCTAGGACGTTGGCCTCTTGCCATGATTTGCCTTGCTATTTTTGCGTGCCCTGCGTTGACGGCCAGCCTTACCCATCGCGTATCTCCTCGTGAACTTGTGCAATCGGAGACCAATTCTGCCATATTCAGCTAAGGCATGCGAAGAAATAGGCTCATTGAAGCAATAGGCTTATCTTGTGCTCAGAATTCCTTCGTCAGTCAAACCGCATGTAGCCATCGGTGAAGCTCAGGCTGCCTTCTTGGAAGCTCTGATCGAAGACTGGCATATTTTGGCGGATCTGGCATTCTCAGATCTGGTTCTGTGGATTCCCGGGATTGACCCTAACGAATACTTTGCCATCGCCCAGATTCGTCCGGCAACAGGCCCGACAGCTCTCGAAGATGATGTAGTGGGTGACGTAGTCTCCTATGATTCTTCACACCTGGTGACTCAAGCCTGTTCGGGTGAAAGAATCTGTGAAGACTCCGTCAGCATGCATCAGGCTGGTATTCCTGTGGATGTCTGGGCCATACCACTGATGGTTGACTGTGAGTGTTGGGGGATCATTGAGCGCCACACCAATCAAATGGGTGTACGTGCACCAGGGGAGTTAGAGGACCATTACTTGGCGATCGCGGAGATCCTGTCGGAGATGGCTTCTAGAGGAGTTTTCCCGGATCAGGGACACACTCGCCTGACTGGCATCAGCCCGAGGGTTGGTGAGGGGCTCATCCTGATCGACACTTCCGGTGTTGTTGAGTACGCCAGCCCTAACGCTGTAACCGTCTATCGGAAGATGGGTCTAGCTTCGGATCTCATCGGCGAGCAGATCGTACCTCTGACGCTGTCGCTGATGAAGAGATCGGGGGCTCCGCTGGATACCTCCTTGGCAGCCCATTTCAGATCCCGGCATTCCGAAGAGGTTGACATCGACACCGATGATGCATCGATCTTCATGAGGATTCTGCCGCTGACGAATAAGTCTGGACCAATAGGTACCCTGGTTGTCTGCCGCGACACTACCGAGCTGCGACAAAAGGAGAGGCAACTGGTCACCAAGGATGCCACGATCCGTGAGATTCATCATCGAGTCAAGAACAATCTCCAAACTGTGAGCGCTCTTCTGCGCCTCCAGGCACGACGCATGAGATCCACCGAGGCCCAAGGTGCTCTGGAAGAAGCCATGGCTAGAGTCCAGGCCATTGCGGTCGTCCACGAGATTCTGTCGTACTCAATGCCCGGCGCTGTGGAATTCGACGATGTCGCTGACCGATTGCTGAAACTCGCAGGAGACCTGGCAGCAGAAAAGGGCCATGTTGATGCCCGAAGAGAAGGAACCTTTGGTGAGATCCCTGCCGAAGTGGCTACCTCGCTGTCCTTGGTTCTGACCGAACTGTGTCACAATGCGATCGAGCATGGTCTGGCTGCTGGTTCCGGAACAGTGATCGTCATGCCGCAGCGTATGCCTGATGGAAGCCTTGAAGTCAGTGTTGTTGACAACGGTCACGGTTTGCCCGACGGTTTCCAAGTCAACGACAAAACGCGCACGAGTCTCGGGTTATCGATCGTGACGACTTTGTTGGAAGATCTCAGCGGCGAGTTTTCTCTTGTCCCAGGTCAAGATGGAATCGGCGCAAAGGCTATTGTGAAGATTCCGCTCTAACCCATGCGTAAACGAGATCGGGCTGCCCGTCTCTTCATTGAGCGGCGTTCGTCTTCGCTCATACCGCCCCAAACCCCGTGGTCTTGTCCTGCTTCTAATGCCCAATGCAGACACCTGTCGCGTACGACACAACGTGCGCAGACCTTCTTGGCCTCCTCAATTTGAAGCAGAGCTGGCCCGGTATTACCAACCGGGAAGAAGAGCTCCGGGTCTTCTGTCAAGCAAGCCGCCTGATGGCGCCAGTCCATTTTCCTCCTTCGGGCCTCGGATGTGGCACGCGCAAAGCCCCCACTTTTTGCAACCGTACAAGGATGTCACGCAAAGATAGAACTTTCAAGAGTATTTCCGAAAATTTGGCAGAATTCCCAGAAACCGCGGCGCCCCCAGGGCGATTCGAACGCCCGCACCCGCCTCCGGAGGGCGGTGCTCTATCCCCTGAGCTATGGGGGCCAGCGACCCACAAGTGTATCAGAACCCACAGCAGCCAGGCAGAAGAACCAAATCCCACCCCCCGTCATCCTGCCGCCAGGCAGGAC
>WQYJ01000227.1 GCA_009781325.1 Propionibacteriaceae bacterium
ACGACAGGAGCGGTGATGCGGGCTCCGCGTCCCGCCCGCCTGTCTGAGGAGAATGAGATCATACTTCACCGACAGTGATAACGTACTTGGTCTCCACCTCTGAAAAACCCGGATCTGTGTCGTCAAGGAGTTCCACAGTACCCACAGCTCGCATCGTTCCCCCACTCCGAATAAAGAAGCTCTCCATGGATACACGGCTGGCGACGTTGTCGTCTGCAATCGTCGTGGTGATCACATCGATACCTTGGCACAGAGCTTTATCAAGCACCTGGGCGTACAACAATCTGGAATAACCATGACGGCGGTACTCAGGGAGAATACCGACCTGCCATAAGAACAGAGTCGAATCTCGCTGGACGCAGGTCACAAACCCTGCGGACTGTCCGTCTATCTGCAGCACGAAGCACCAATCGTGAAAGAATTCGCTGATCACCCAGTAGGTGTATGGCGTGTGCAAATCCAAGGGCGGGCACCGAAGAGCGAGGCTGTGTAGCAATCCAGCCTCTCCGCACTCCAGCGGACGAACCGAGCAAACCATGACGACTTCCTTTCGTACCTACCCTAGGTGTCCCCGTCCCCGCGTCCTAGGTTGTGGTAGCCCAGCCAAGCTCGGTCTCCTGGTGCTTGTCCGCACAAGGAACAAATGCTCGTTGACGTGAATGCTCCGGTCACGCAGATTGCGGCTGCCGCGGAAGGTGTTGTAGGGAATGATCAACTCTTCAGTCTCACCGAAGTCCTCCAAGGTATCTCGAAGTTCATCAATGGGAATGAACCCCTCGGCGTTGAAGGAAATGAGCAGATAGTCCGCGTCAGTATTCGCCACTAAGTCCCGCATTTGGGGAAGAGAGTCTCTACGAACGTTGTAGCGCGAGCGGTTCCAGCCGATGGGGATGCCAGAGACGTCACTAACCTCATCGGGCTTGCGGTAATCGACCAGTAAGTTGAGCATGAAGTAGTTCGAGCCGTACGGGTGCTGGTTATACGGCGGGTCGATGTAAGCAACATCGACGTGGGGCAGGCGTTTCACGAGTGTGTTCGCGTCTTCCCGGAAGACTTGCGAGCGGGCAGAGTGCAGGCTAAGTACAGGAACCTCCAGGGTGATCGGGGCCAGGATTCTTGTCAGCGCGTCACCTTTCGCCGCTCCGAACTTGCCGACACCAGTTGTTTTGTCCTTGTAGAACCCTTTGAATACTCCAGAGGTGTTGGCATGCACCGATGCGCTAGACAGCAGTGGACCGTACAGGAGTGGGCGGATGTCTTCGGGTGCGTCAGCCAATGATTGGGAGTACAAATCGAGACGTCGGGCGTTGTCAGTGGTGTAAAAGGCGCGTTCACCGGGTTGAATACAGCGGTCATCAGCGGGCGCGTACTCGTCCTGGATGAATCCCCCAGTGTTCACACCGCTGTCGGCCTCCCGGTTCAGGGACTCGGTCCACAGGCGCACGAGATGATGGTCAACCTCAGACCTGTTAGAGAGGTAACAGGTGCTGATAACTTCGGAGTACGACTCCAAGTCGTTGGCGATGACAAGACTGGCGTAGCGCTTCATGACACGGGAGACGAAGCCCGAACCCGCGAAGAGGTCAACCACCGTGAGTTGACGGCCTCCCACTTCTTCACGGATCCTGGCTAGGGCTCGCTCCACGTGTACACCGAGCGAGCGCTTGTTTCCGATGTAGGTGATGAGTTGTTGCGTGAGATAGTCAGAATCCTCCACGTCCGGGAGCACATCGTTAGCGAACAGGCACAGCTGTTCGATCTGATCTGCTGCAGGTGCCCATTGCTCTTGCCAAACGGGTTGTGCGTCGACTAGTGTCACCGTGACCCTCTCGTCCATACCTATTGGATCATCTAGCTCGTGGGCTTCATCCTACCGAGGCCAACCGGCAGAATCGCACCGTCCCCGTATCACCGTGCGCGATCTTGCCCGTGCTACCATCAAACATGCACACTGTGACCGTTCTCGGCGGCTCCGGAGTGGCGGGACAGGCCATCGCGCGATTCCTTCTGGAACGCGACGACATCACGATCCAGTTGGCAGGACGCACGGAATCCAAACTCGTTCAAGCAGCCGAATCCCTGCCCCAGGACCGAGTGAGGATCACCCCAGTCGATACCCGAAACACAGCGGCGCTCACCCAGGTTCTCACAGATGTGGAGTTGGTGGTTGTAGCCGCCCCTGTTCTGGATCATTGCGGAGACATAGCCCGTGTGGCCCTGGGCACAGGAACCAACTGGCTGGATATCTTGCTCGATGTCCCGATCAAGCAGGACGCTCTTAGCCCACTCAGCCCAGACTTTACTCAAGCCGGACTCTCACTCATTACCGGTACGGGAGTTCATCCCGGTTTACCGGGAGCAATGATTCGGGCTGTGGCCGATCAGTTCTCACCAGTGCGAACGGCACAGGCTGGAATGCTCCTAGCTGTGGATTGGGGCAAGGACGACTATACGCAGGCCACACAAGAAGAATTCGCCATCGAAGGCGCGAGCTTCAAAGCGGCGGGCTGGATCAACGGTCAGTACCAGTCCTATTCTTGGCTGAACCCGCGCAGCATACGCCGGATTGACTTCGACCAACCCTTCGGCAAAAGAGACTGCGTACTGATGGAGTTGAAGGAGATACGCGATCTACGAGGGATCTATCCCAATCTCGACAACGCCTGCTTCGCGATCGCCGGTTTCTCCCCCATCGTGGACTGGCTCATCATGCCGCTTTCTCTCGCCATGATAACGGTGAGTCCCCGCCTTGCAGCACCAGCGTCCCGCTTGTTGTTCAACAGTTTGCGCCGCTTCTCGAAACCACCGTACGGGGCTGTTGTGACTGTGGACGCCGGCGGTGATGGCCACGAGCCAATCCGACTAACGGTGAGCCACGAGGACGCGTACTGGTTAACCTCCGCGGTGGCTTCTGCCACCGCCTGCCAGATGCTCGACGGAGTGATCACCGAACCAGGTCTACATCAAGCTGGTCTCGTCGTCGATCCCCGTCGCCTTCTGACGGACCTGGCTAGCCTTGGGGCTCACGTTGAAGAGCAGAAGGTTTGGGAGTGATCATGAAAACCACAGCTTTCACGACAATCACTGCGATAGCAGTCAGCCTGGCCCTCGCTGCAGGTCTGACGGCGTGCACCACACCCACGCAAGAAGACCAGAATCCACAACCGCAGACCCCTCTCATTAAGCCACTCGGTGCCTGGGACACCAACGGCGACGGCCTGCTGACCGTGG
>WQYJ01000228.1 GCA_009781325.1 Propionibacteriaceae bacterium
AGCATAGTTCTGGAAGACCATCGCGATGTCGCGGTCTTTCGGAGGGAGATCGGTGACGTCGTGATCACCGATGAAAATCTGGCCCTCGTTGACCTCTTCGAGACCAGCGAGCATGCGCAGTGATGTTGATTTGCCGCAACCGGATGGTCCAACCAAGACCATGAATTCGCCGTCGCCAATCTCAAGGTCGAGATGGTCGACGGCTGGATGATTGGAACCGGGATAAATGCGGGTTGCGCTTAAAAATGACACAGTAGCCATAACGGACTTACCTTTCCACGGGCGGTACGTGCCCGACGATCCATAGTGGAGGGTGGTTCCCTACATGGACTAGCTTTTCATGTTTTCACAATTTCAGCTAGTCCCCCACCCCCGGTCATCCTGCCGCCAGGCAGGACCCCCGGCAGCCGACGTAGGGTCCTGGGTTGAGATCTGCACCTGGGTCCATACGTTTGCTGCCGGGGGTCCTGCCTGCGGCAGGATGACCAGGGGTTAAACAACCGGTCATCCTGCGTGGAGCGAAGCGGAATGCAGGACCCCCGGCGGCCGACGTAGGGTCTTGGGCTGCGCTTACCTACTCAAGTCCATACGTTGGCTGCCGGAGGTCCTGCCTGCGGCAGGATGACCAGGGGTTAAACAACCGGTCATCCTGCGTGGAGCGAAGCGGAATGCAGGACCCCCGGCCGCCGACGTAGGGTCTTGGGCTGCGCTTACCTACTCAAGTCCATACGTTGGCTGCCGGGGGTCCTGCCTGCGGCAGGATGACCAGGGGGGTTCTGAGGTGCGCTAGGATGAACATTCGTGCGGAGGTTGGAAAAGGCGGGTTATGAGCGAGAGTGAAGAGCTATCTCTATCCGAGGATGCTGCGCCTGAAACGGAAGAGGAAAAACCCTGGTGGGATGACCCCTCACTTCCCTGGAAGCATAAGCCAACCAGAGCTGATTTGGCGTGTTACGGGTGGATTGCTGCTGTCGCGGTGTACGGGATCGCCCTTCTCCCGCTGCGCGCTATCTTGATCGGCTGGAGTCCGCCTGCTGCGGCGATGATCACCGGCGGGCGTACATCCGTTGTCGCCACCGGAGCATGGGTCTTCGTCAACGGCGGACCGTGGATCCTCTACTGGTTCCTCGCGAGCCTATCCCTGGTGAAGTTCTCCTGGGTCTATTGGTGGGCCGGCAAACTCTGGGGTACGAACATCATCGAACTCTTAGCCGGTCAATCAAAGCGGGCAAAGAAACGCGCCGAGAGGGCCGTACGCATCACGAACAGGTTCTCACTGCTGGCGATCTTCCTGACCTTCCTGCCCATCCCCTTCCCCATGCCAATTGTGTACGCGGCCATTGGCGCTGCAGGAACCCCGCTCAAGAAATTCCTGCCCCCAGTAATCGTCATCTCAGGGATCTTCCAAGCACTCTATCTAAGCCTCGGCTGGTGGATAGGCGAACCGGCGGTCAAGATTGTCAATCTCTACGCCCAATACATGTGGTACGTCGTCGCCGTCATCCTCGTAGGCATGCTGGTCACCTGGTTCTGGCGCCAAAGAAAACCCAAGCCTGAAACTGAAGAAAACTAACTGTCACCGGAGCCAAGAATCCGATCGGAACGGCAGCAAACGCAAGGATTGTGAACTATTAATCCGCTTTCCATGCAACTGCGGCGCTCCTGTTAGACGGCGATGGCCTCGGGGAGATCGTCTTGGAAGTCTTCGGTGCCTGGGAGCTTTTGCAGTGGAGGGGCCAAGTCGATTGTACGGATTGTTCTTGCAGCCGTGGGAGCTGAGATATACGAAGCGGGGACTACCGTGATGGGTTCCCACAACGACATTTGGACATCTCCGTTGGGCCCGATAATAGCGCGCGGGTCGTCAACCGGTGCCTGTTGCTTGGGGGTTAGGTGTACGGCGATAGTTTCTTCTCCGTCACCTAACTCTGTGTCCGCCACGATGGCATCGAGTTGCTTCTGCGTTCGAAGCGCCTCGAATCGGGAGAACAGGGCCCATGCAATAATCACGCCCAAGCCAGCCAAAGGTACCCACCAGTGGATCATCCATCCGACTATCGCAAAGGGCACAGTGGCTAGGCAAACAAAAACCAAGGCAGCAAAGACCGCTTTGCGTCTCTTCTCGGCTTTGCGGGCTAAGCGAAGAGCAGCTCGACGGCCGGCTCTGCGCATCAGGAAGGTGGAAACCTCAGCCGGTGGTTCCTCGCTGGGCACAGGTATCCCCGAATGAACAGTTTTTACTGACAGATGCAAGGGAGACTGAGTTTCGATTTCCTCTTGTGAGGGGATGCGCCAATTCAGTTGGCGCGGCACAAAGTAGAACAAACACGCAACTACCAGAACCGCAAAAATAGGCCCAGACGCATCCACAAATTCCACGCTAGAGCATTGGCAAGTTAATCCCAAGGAAACTCGCCGAGAGGAACCTAAGCCAGCGAATCCCACCAGATAGATTCTTCCCACTGAGACGCCCACCCCCATCCCTCTTGCCAGACTAGACTTGCACACGAGTTTTCCCGGGCATTTTGGAGAGACATGGCCTACGACTTCGACACCATCATCAATCGTTTCGGCACCAACTCTGTGAAGTGGAACATCGATGAATCCGAGTTACCCATGTGGGTTGCCGACATGGATTTCGCCACCGCCCCCGCCATCACCCAAGCTGTTATTAACAAGGCAGTAGCCGGAGTTTTTGGGTACGGGTGTGTCCCGCAGACTTTCAATGACGCCATCATTTCCTGGTGGTCATCGCGATACGGGTGGAAGATTGAGTCCGAATGGATTTACTTCTGCGATGGGGTTGTTCCCTCAATTTCATCGATCATGCGTACCCTTACTGATCCTGGTGATTCGATCCTGGTCCAATCCCCGGTTTATGACTGCTTTTACTCATCGATCCGCAACTGTGATCGTACGGCCATGGTCAACAATTTGGTCTATGACCAAGGAGGATTCCACATCGACTGGGCAGACCTCGAAGCCAAACTCAGTGACCCAACGCTGAGACTCTTCCTACTCTGCAACCCCCAGAACCCCACCGGTCAGATCTGGAGTTCCCAGGACCTGGCCCGAATAGGAGACCTAGCCCACGAGCACCAGGTCACAGTAATCTCCGATGAGATCCACGGCGACATCACCGCCCCAGGCATCTCCTACATCCCCTTCGCCAAAGTGAGCCCAGTAT
>WQYJ01000229.1 GCA_009781325.1 Propionibacteriaceae bacterium
ATCGCAACCATCAACAAGGCTCGACTCGGTGATTATACAAATCTGCGCGAACACTTCACCAATGGCTGTGGCGATGGTTGGAAATGGGCATACGGGGAATAAGGATGCATCACATGCGCGCGACAAAACGGGCGCTGCTAACAGCAGCGATCGCACTTGCAGGTTTCTCTGCTTGTTCAACTCCTCCGCCTATCCTGCCGGAGGGTACACCCTACGAACCACCCCTGGTTGAGGTGGTTGTTCGTGATTTGATGCCTACTGTGTCGATGGATGCTTCGGTTGTGGTGTCTCCTGAGTTTTCGATTCTGGCTCCGTCGACTGGGGTTGTCTCTGCCTTTGCCAAGATAGGTTCGTCTGTAAAAGCAGGGCAGAAGATCGCTGCGATTAATGGAACCTCAGTGGTTTCTCCAGTGGATGGAGTCGTGGTGGGACCTCTGGTCGATTCAGGTGAAATCGTGCCCCAGAATCTGCCGATCATCGCCATCAGGTATTCAGGCTTTGCTCTGGAAGGAGCGCCGAATCGGTGGATGCAGGCAACACTGTTCGAGGCGGAGATTCATGGCCGCGGTCAATTGACGTATGGCTCGGAGCCCTTTGATTGCGCTGCCTTGGTGCCAAGCATGTCAACCGAGGTCATCATCCCGACTGACAAGGCTGACCTTGATTACTTAGAGGTGCCGGTCTATACAGACGATCTGAGGTGGATCTGCCTGGTCCCTAAAGTGGTGACAGTGAATACTGGCGGTACTGGTGTTGTGGTCGTGACATCAACTGTCGCCAAGTCAGTGGTAGCTGTTCCTGTGAATGCTGTGTCGGGGAGGATCAGCTCAGGTCAGGTGATGCTCCTCACGCATCAGGGACTGCATCTAGTTGATGTGAAACTCGGTGCCACCGACGGGTCGTACATCGAGATTCTTGAGGGGCTGTCTGCAGGGGACTTGATCTCTTCAATGGCTCCTGATCTCGTGGCAAAAAGACCTCGCTGATGGACTATTTGATTGATGCTTCCGGCATTTCTATGAAGGTTCCCCTGCCAGGTAGGGAGTCTTTGCAGGTCGTTGACCAGGTGGATCTGCGCATCGAGGCTGGGCAATCCTATTCGATCGTGGGAAGGTCAGGATCGGGGAAGACTTCGTTGCTGTCGATTTTGGGGTTGCTGAATGCCGACTACTCTGGGTCTCTTTTGATGTCAGGTGTTGACGTGTCGTCCCTGACTGATCGGCGACTGTCTGTCCTGCGGGCTAAGCAGATTGGATTTGTCTTTCAGAGCTATTCACTCATTCCTCACTTAACTGCCCTGGATAACGTACTTCTGCCGTGTGTTCATGCGGGTCTGCGGCGTCGAGAAGGATTAGCTCGCGCTCGTCAGGCGCTCGATGAGGTGGGGCTTGGAGACAGACTCAGCGCAAAACCAGCTCAGCTCTCCGGTGGCGAACAGCAAAGAGTTGCGATTGCTCGGGCAATTGTTAACCACCCTCAGGTTGTCATGGCTGATGAGCCCACTGGTGCCCTCGACACCGATACCGGTGATTCGGTCATTGAGATCCTCATGGAGCGGGTGCCGCAAAACAAGATTGCTCTGATCATCGTCACCCATGATGCTGATGTTGCTGGTCTATGCTCACAGCACTATTTCATGCAACGTGGACAACTCTCCAAAATGGGGTCACTCGCACACAGTGATCACGTGGCGCCTATAGCGAATGCCGAGGGATCATGAACTCCATTCGAGCCGTCTTCGCCGATTTACGCGTCCATCCAGGGCGAAATACGCTGACAGCACTGAGTCTTTTCGTTGGTGTCCTTGCCGTCATGGCGATCATCGTCACAGGTGATGTAGTCAAGGAAGTGTTCGTTGCCAAGGTGGAGCAGCGAGGTGGTCGTTATCAGACATTTGAGCGACAGGCATCTGTTCCCATGACTGTGAGCCATCAGGATCTCGCCTCGGTGCTCACTGATCTTCCGGCTAGGGATGGAGCATCAGTTGGCTGCTTGGTGCATCCTGAAACACACGTGGACATAGCACTGGGACCGCAAAGCCATACAGGTGCCTCTCAAGGAACAACAACTGCAATGGAGGTATTCTTTGTCTGTGGCGACTACCGAGAGATCTATCGATTACCTCTCAGCCAGGGATATTGGCTCACACCTGATGCAACCTCGCCCTATGAAGTAGTGGCTAATAACGCTGCAGCGGGTTATCTTGGAGGTCCAGGTACGACGGTGTGGTTGTACTCATCCACGACGGACACAGCCTTCCCTGCGACCATCGTCGGAATTGTCAACGACGGTGCCACCGGCCCCAGACTATTCACCAATGCAATGGCATGGCTGGTCAATACCCCGCAGCTTTTCCAAGCCGACTCAGTGACGCTCGTCTGGCAGCAGCCGGGTATCGAGAAAAAACAAGTGCAGAGAATCACCACCGATTGGCTCGTCGATAACCGTCTAGGGGCCGATGGCGAGGCATTTGAGACTGACACTGTTATCGAGAATCTAGACATCATCTCCCTTGTTCAATGGAGTTTCTCAGCAGTGGCAGCACTGTCGTTGATCGTCGCTGCACTGGGAATCATCAATGTTGGCTTGGCTTCAATCAAGGAGCGTTCGCGAGAACTAGTCATTAGGCGTGCACTGGGAGCCACCAAAGCGTCGCTGGTTAGAATGATCATTGGCTCCTCGCTCGTACTGTCAATCATTGTCGCCTCGATCAGTGCGGGATTTGCCTGGATTGCGCTAATAGTCTTCCGCAGCCAACTCCCGCACGACACCCCGATCAATCCACCTGCTTACCCTGTGTCAGCAGCAATTATCGGAGCCTCTGTGTCCGTAGCTACTGCACTTCTAGGCTCCATCATCCCCGGTCTTCGAGCCGCGAAACTTCAACCTGGGAAAGTGCTTCGAGATTGATTTGTGTGACTATGGGGATGGATGTGACAGGGACATCTAACTTGTCACAGGGAAACAACGCCCCGGTCATCCTGCCGCCAGGCAGGACCCCCGGCAGCCGACGTAGGGTCTGTGGTCAAGCTAGTCTTCTTCAAGTCCATACTTTGGCTGCCGGGGGTCCTGCCTGGTGGCAGGATGACGGGTGGTCGGCGTAGGGTCTGTGGTCAAGCTTGTCTCTTTCAAGTCCATACTTTGGCTGCCGGGGGTCCTGCCTGG
>WQYJ01000230.1 GCA_009781325.1 Propionibacteriaceae bacterium
AACCCCCGAAGCCGCCGCGACACCTACTCCGACCGACAATGAGGCATTGCGTACCTTATCTTCGTCCAGAGGTGACGGATTCTGTTGTTTGCGGGTCATGACCCATCCCCCAAACGGTAGCCCTGAGAGCGTACGGTTTCGATCAGGTTGCGCTCTGTTTTGCGCCGAATGTAATGAACATAGGTATCAACCGTGCCGGGGGTGTCCTCGCTGGAAAAGATGGCGGAGAGAATCTCAGCGCGGGAAAAGATATGCTCAGGTGACTCTGCCAGCAGAGCCAAGAGCGCAGACTCTGTGGTCGTGAGGCTGATCCGATCGCCGTAGGGATTATAGAGAGCCTGGGTTTCGGCTACGAAGAGCCAGTCCCCGATATAGGTCTTCCCCGTCTCGGCAGCGAAGCCTCGGCGAAGTGCGCGTAACCGTGCCAGTAACTCTTCGAAATCGAAGGGCTTGGTGAGATAGTCATTCGCACCGGAGTCTAACCCAGTGACCCGATCAGAAACAGACCCCAGTGCTGTCAGCATCAAAACAGGTGTAGTGATTCCTGCTCTGCGTACGGCTTGGATCATCTCGACACCATCAAGTCCAGGAAGGCGGCGGTCAATGACCATCAGGTCATAATGGGTGTTAAGTGCCTTCTCCAAGCCGTCTTCCCCGGTAGCGCAGTGATCCACCTCATAGAACTCTTGCAGGACCTCAACGACCATCTCCGCGATGGACTGATCGTCCTCGACAAAGAGCAGTCTGGCGTCCATGATTCCATTGTGGCTGAAGCGCTCTGAGAAAGCACTAATCTCGCAGGTGTGACCACCGAGTGGACGATTTCGTGCGCGCTAGTACACTATGTCTATCCAGCACAGTGTTGAGGAACCGCGATGACAAAGCTTGACCTGATAGAGTCGCTTCACGTCGCGATCGTTTATGCCTGCCAACGAGGGAAGTGGTAATAATGAGTGAAAAGAAACCTGCGTACCCAGGGGTCCCAGATGTAATTAACGGTAACGGAGCTGTGGCATATGTCATGTCACATGTGTGCGGTGGTGTCATCGGCTACCCCATCACACCGTCGACTGAAATCTCGGAGATCTTTGAAGCAGCCCGAGCAGAAGGACAACTCAACGTATGGGGAAAGCATCCCTTCTTCGTTGAGGCAGAAGGAGAGCACTCTGCCCAATCAGGTGCTCTGGGAGCTGCACTCATGGGCGGAAACTACATTTCTAATGCGAGTTCTGCTCAGGGAATCCTGTACGCGCTGGAGTCTCACTATGTCACTGTGGGCAAGAAGATCGGCGGGTTTGTTCTCCAGGTCGCAGCCCGCGTGGTTACCCGCCATTCACTCAACGTGATGGCAGGCCACGATGACATCTATTCCCTGATCCCCACCGGGTACACGATTCTCTTCGGGTCCGACCCCCAGGAGGCCGCCGACCTGGCAGCCATCTCCTACCGGGTCTCATCGTTGTCGCTGATTCCTGTGGCCAACGCCATGGACGGGTTCGCGACCAGCCACGTGATGAGCGAGGTAGCACTTCCTGAGCCGGAGCTTCTGCAGAACTACCTCGGTGATCCTGCGGGCCGGATTCCCTGCCCGACCGTTGCCCAAGAGGTACTCTTCGGTGCCAAGGGCCGCGTGGAATACCTGCTGAAGTGGGTCAAGGACCACCGCGAAGCCATGACAGCCGAGAACTTCACCGCCCTGCATCTGCTCCTGACTCAGAATGCGGAGTCCGTCGAAGCCGATAACGAGGGTGGCTTTGTCTCCAAGGTGGAGGAATACATCCCCGAGTCACTGCGCGGTGCATGGAAGCGTGCCTGGAAGGGTGCCTGGGCCAAGGGTACGCGCCAGCGTGTTCCCGCCATCGTCGACCCCAACAACCCCGGTCTTGCCGGCGGCGTCCAGAACCAGCCTGATTTCCAAGCCGGTGCCGCTGACCACCGTACGCACTTCGCAGCCGCAGTGCCCGAGCTCGTCAACCAGGCGATGCAGGAGTACGGTGAACTGACGGGTCGCTCGTACTCACCAGTGATGCGCTATGGCCCCAAAGATGCCGACATGGTTCTTGTCGGACTCGGATCGATCACCCACGACGCCAGGGCACTGCTGAACCACTTCGAGTCCCAAGGTCACAAGGTGGCTGTTATCTCAGTCAAGCTGCTCCAGCCATTCCCCAACGAAGAGCTCGTTGAGGCAATCGGCAAGGCCACATCGATCACGGTCTTGGAACGCTCCGAAGACCTGGTGCTCACCAAGTCTGTCAAAGAAGCACTATTTGAGGCTGGTATTTCCGCTAAGGATCTCTCCTTCACCACAGCCATCTTCGGCTTGGGTTCCCACGACGTACAGCCCCGCGATCTGGTTGCAGTTGTGCAGAAGATGATCGACGGGCCCAGTGCACCGGTGGTCTATGTCGGGTCACAGTTCTTCGTCAAGAACCCCGCCACCCGCACCCTGAAAGACCTCCAGCACCGCCTGCGTTCGGCGTACCCAGAGACCGAGATCATGGCGCTGCCCACAGGGGACAACCCCACCGGACTCCTGCCGGATGATGCGATCCGAATCCGCTTCCACTCTGTGGGCGGTTACGGAACAGTGGCCACCGGCAAGCTGTTGACCGACATGCTCTCGGGGATGCTCAACATGCACTCCAAGTCCTCCCCGAAGTACGGCTCGGAGAAGTCCGGAGCACCAACGAACTTCTATATCACCTTGTCACCAGAGCCCGTACTGTTCACCAACGCTATGTTGGAAGAGGTCGAGGTTGTGATCTCTCCCGACCACAAGGTCTTCGAGCATGACCGTCCGCTTCGGGGGTTGGTGGAAGGAGGTACCTTCATCCTCCAGTCCGACCACACCCCAGCCGAAGTATGGGCGTCGCTGCCTGCGTACGCCCGCAAGGAGATCCGCGAGAAGAATATTCACTTCCTCGTCGTCGACGCCTTCGCCGTCGCTAAGGCTCACGCACCCACAGCCAACCTTGAGACACGCATGATGGGTATCGCCTTCATCGGGGCAGCCATCGGCCATGTTGACCGCATCTCCCACGGCGGCAACATCGAAGACGTCAAGAAACTCATTCGCAAAGAACTTGAAAAGAAGTTCGGCTCCAAGGGCGGTGCGGTCGTCGAGGGCAACATGTCCACGATCATCGACGCCATTGCT
>WQYJ01000231.1 GCA_009781325.1 Propionibacteriaceae bacterium
TCGCGGCCTCCAACTTTACAGAGTTATCCACAGGATATCAACAGCTCTCGGCTACCAGCCAACGCGACCACAGCACCATCAAACGTGGTCACACTTCTTGCTGACGAGGGGTCAAGAGGTGACTATTGACGCAGAGGCGACAGATTGCAGGGACGGCGGGCGTGATGCAAGACGTGTGACCGTGCTGTTAGTCGTGCTGCACCTGGCTGCACCCCTCGTCAGCCAGAGGTGTGCCCGGATCATTGATCGGAACAGATTAGTGTCGGAAGGGTCCGGAGCGGGTGAGAGTACCGTGTCAGCGGCTGCCCATAGAGTGGGTCGCGTGGGAGACGATGGGCTAGGCGCAGGCAAGCGGGGAAGATGTCCGGCTGGCCGAAATCAACCTCGGGTGGCGGCATTTCGCCCATACAATCGATCTGTGCCTCAGAGACCACTTACGCCGACGGAGCCCTGGAGAGGCCCCTTTGATGGCAATCGTAAGCGGGCTCGATACGGCCTGGCTTACCTCAGAGCGGTGTGCGCTCAGGCTGGTGTTGGACTTAGCGAGACTTCGCCAGATGAAGACATTCTGGCCATCGATTGCGCTGTCGAGTATCCCGAGGCACCCGTCCGAGTCCAAGTCAAGTGCACTAGCCAACTCGGGCTGGAGCGCTCCTCGTTCACCGTGCCGATTGATGATAAGTGGCGCTCAAAGTGGGCACGAAGTCTCTTTCCCGGCTACCTGCTCTTGGTTGTTGTTCCCGCCGAAGTCGAGGCCTGGATCGAGCACTTGGATACTGGAACCCTGCACAATACTGCGGCTTTTTGGACGAGGTTGCCAACTGAAGAAACGACAGTTCGGAGCATATCGATACCACGGGCTCAGCGCATGACACAAGAAACCTTGGGCCAGTGGCACCACGCGCTGATCGCGGCAGCCACGCCAAAAAAGGAGGACGAATGACCTGGACAGCATCGAGTCAAGATCAGGCTGCCCTCCGCTCCTACCTTCTCGCCAAGGGCTGGCGGGAAGGTCGGCCCGGCACCGCTGGCTCTCTTTGGAGCCGCAGCGGTGCTGTCGAAGCCACGATCGCCGTGCCGAGTCAAATCGGGGACAACGAATGGGCTGGCCTAATCGACAGAATCGCCCGCGCAGAAGGCATCGACACGACCAGCGTGGAGCACACGATCCGCTTTTCGACCGTGGACGTGGTTCGATTCAGGGCAGTAAACAACCACGCCATTGGTGACTCCATCTCGTTGTTCGCTGGCATTCACCTGGTAGACACTGCGTACAGGACGCTGCGGGCAGCGGCCACCACTGCAAGGAAGCCCAAGAGCCAGATCCGAGGCAACTTTTCACGCGCCGGAGACCGGATAGTCCAAGCTGCTCGGATGGGCCACTCGGAGGTTGGCTCCTACGTCCTCCCAGTGTTCGTCCCTCTGGACATCGACTTCGAAGATCCCGCCGATGAGGCCTTACTTCAGGTGGAAGGACGAGCCCTACTAGAGCCGATGGAGCGCAGAGTGACCCGCACACTTGCCCAAGCCTTCGCCGCATTGAACGACTCCATCTTAACGCCCGCCATCGAACCCACATCACGGAGCATTGTCCCCCTGGTTCATGCCGGTGCAAGTCGAGAGTTCGTAGTTGCGATTGAGGAGTCTGTCGCGAACCGCGATATCGCCAGCGTCGAAGTGTCTTTCAACTGGGCTGCTGCTGCACAAGCTCCCACAGCCGTTCCTGCCTCCGTCACCGTACCTGGCGATGCGGCACCTCTCTTGACGAAGGCAGCCAACCTAATGAGGACAGTCAGGAGGGACCCACTTTCTGTGTTCACGGGTGTCATCGTCGAGGTTCGTCACGAGCCAGACGATCCGACAGGTGAAATTGGCCTTCAGACGATGAGGAACGGAAGACAGGTTGAGCTGAGGGTCAGGCTCGACGCTGAGACTCTGAACAAGTCTCACGATTGGATGCGCTCTCGCAGAACCGTTCTGGTTGACGGGGTAGTCTCGCGTGACCAGCGATTACGTGTCGAAAACCCCGTCCGAGTCTTGCCGCTCGACGAGACGTTCCTACCCATTGGCGACGCGCGAACAGGCAGCAACTAGCTAGCAGGGCTCCCGGTGACTGTCGGTGGTGTCGCATAGACTAGCCACATCAGAACGAGAAGCAAGGACAAGGATGGCCATCGAGCACAGCAGGGAGACCTTCGAGACTGCGTTGCGGCGATTCGTCGAGTCGCTTGCTTCGCACACAGAGCAGCCGAACGGGCAGTGGACCGTCAAGGGCTTCATTGATGCCTTCCGCAACGTCTACACGATCTCATCCGACACGAAGATTGTGTCAAAGATCCTGGAAATTCACATTTTTCCACTTATGCTCAAGTTCGCTTCGGACAACAGGTACAAGCTAGTCCTAGCCACACATCAGAACTATTACCCAGACATCAGCTTCGTCAGTGAGCAAGACGAAACGCTGCGGTTTGCGGTGGACTTCAAGACAACTTACCGCATACGCGGACGTGAACAGTTCTGCAACGGGTTCACGCTGGGAAGCCACGGTACCTACTTTGTGGACCGCACAAGTACCAAAAATATCCAGTTCCCATATGCCTCGTACGCGGCGCACTACTCACTCGGTATCATCTACGACAGAGCTAGCGAAGCAACTATCGACGAAACAGCCGTTTATGGAATTGAGCAGCTGGAGAGCATCACATCGGTAATCTCCAATCTTCAGTTTTTTGTGGCCGAGAAATGGCGAATAGCCTCCGATAAAGGTGGCTCTGGCAACACGGCAAACATCGGTTCTATAAACTACATACCTGACATAATCGCTGGTAGAGGCATGTTTTCAACACTCGGAGAAGAATGGTTCGATGACTATTGGATGAACTTCGGTAGGATCACAGTGGTTCAACCAGATGGCGAAACTAAGGTGGTTCGTGATCTTCCCTCCTTTGTGACCTACCGAGGTGGAGACTTGTCGCTGATCAGAAAGCGCTACACCTTCAAAGGAGGCTCCGGTGAGTGACGTCGCTGCCGTTTTTGCGCCGCCAATCAAATCACAGGGCATTAAAACAAAACTAGTGCCTTGGATTCGGACTCTGATGCCGCCTGATTTTTCTGGACGGTGGATCGAGCCGTTCATGGGCACGGGGGTGGTGGGGCTCA
>WQYJ01000232.1 GCA_009781325.1 Propionibacteriaceae bacterium
AGCGTTGACGGATTTCATTATCCAGACCCGCATGGCCAACATGTTCATCACTAGCCCTGGTGTTATCAAGCAGGTCACCGGTGAGGATGTGACCCAGGAGGCCCTGGGTGGTGCTGATGCTCATATGCAGAAGTCAGGTGTGATTCACTTCGTAGCTGACGATGACGATCAGGCTCTTCTGATCGCTCAGAAACTGCTGAGCTTCCTGCCCCAAAACAACGCTGAGGATCCCCCGATCTGTGACCCCGACATGAATGTCGAGCCAGATTTGGACATTCGGAAGATCGTTCCGCTGGAAGGAACCAAGGGATACGACGTACGCGACGTTATCCGCAGGGTTGCCGACCACGGAGATTTCCTGGAAGTACACGCTCAGTACGCGATGAACCTCGTTGTGGGTTTCTCGCGCATCTGCGGGCGTACGATCGGTGTTGTTGCTAATCAGCCGTCTGTGATGGCTGGTGTGCTGGATATCAATGCCTCGGATAAGGCGTCGCGCTTCGTCAGATTCTGCGACTCGTTCAACATCCCCATCGTCACCTTCGTTGACGTACCTGGCTTCCTGCCGGGTGTGGCACAAGAGCATGGCGGTATCATCCGTCACGGTGCGAAGATGTTGTTCGCCTACTCCGCGTGCACTGTCCCATTGATCACAGTGGTGTTGCGCAAGGCGTACGGCGGGGCTTACCTCGCCATGGCTGCGCGCGACTTGGGTGCTGATGCTGCCTTCGCGTGGCCAACCGCAGAAATTGCGGTCATGGGCGCCGATGGTGCAGCAGCAGTCGTCTTCAATCGTGAGATTAAAGAAGCTGCAGACCCAGAAGCCAAACGTGTCGAGATGATCGAGTCCTATCGCGAGACCTTCTCCACACCGTTCATGGCTGCGTCACGCGGTCTTATCGATGACATCATCGATCCCGCTGATACCCGTGCGAAGGTTGCCTTCGCGTTGGAGCAGTTGGCCGGAAAGCGCAAGCAACGGCCACCTAAGAAGCACGGCGTCTTCCCGAGCTAGGTTGAGAGGAATTGACATGGAACAAGATCAAGAATTACTCGACCTGGTCAAGACTCTTACTGGTCGTATGGCCAGCATGGAGCAGGAGATCAAGTCTTTGAAGCTCGTCAATGCGCAGGATGTATCAGAGGAAACTCTGTGCGCCATCGCAGCAGGAGTAGCGGCCTACCTTGGCTACGCCGGTGAGAAGAAGCAGACTCGCTTTGCTTCTCTTCCCATGTGGGCCAAGGGCACCAGGGTCGCTCAGTTAAACCACACACCCGTACGGTAAGGAGTGATGAAATGAAACTAAAGGTAACTGTCAACCAAATTCCGTACGAGGTTGAGGTTGAGGTAGACGATTCCCCTGCAGGTCTTCCTGTAGTCAACATTGGCGGCGGTGCCGGCGGCGGCGGAGCAGCAGCTGCGGCGTCCTCCGGCTCAGGCAGCGGTGTTGCAGCCCCTCTCGCAGGGTCAGTACGCAAGATCCTGGTTGAGGTCGGACAAGAAGTCGAAGTTGGTGAAGTCGTGGCCGTACTCGAAGCCATGAAGATGGAAACGGAAATCACCTCACCAGTAGCAGGCAAGGTCACCAAGATTCTTGTCGATGTTGGAGCGGCTGTACAAGGCGGAGATCAGATCATCGATATCGGATAGTTAGTCGGGTCACTCGACGAAGCTTAAGATATTCGTATGAATGTATGGGACCCCCTCGTGGGGCAGGCTGGCGTGGTGTCAACGCTCAAGAGGGCCATCGATGCACGCGACCATGCCATGACCCATGCGTGGCTCATCACTGGACCTCCCGGTTCGGGGCGCTCAGTGGCTGCTCGCGGGTTCGCCGCAGGACTCCAATGCAGCGAAGGCGGATGCGGTACCTGCCGATCATGTGACATGGTCATGGCAGGTACGCATCCCGACCTGACTGTAGTACGTACTGAGCAACTCAGTATCGGCGTCGATGAGGTGCGCTCCCTTGTCCGCAAAGCGGCGATGAGCCCGAGTATGGGCCACTGGCAGATCCTCATCATTGAAGATGCCGACCGGGTCACCGAGCGCGGGGCCGATGCCCTGCTGAAATCCATTGAAGAACCAGCCGCCAAGACGGTGTGGATGCTGTGTACTCCCACTGCTGACGATGTCATCACCACGGTACGCTCGCGCTGCCGTACGGTAAATCTGGTCACCCCGAGCACATCTGCTGTGACAGCATTATTAGAAGCTGAGGGTGTTGCCACTGAACAAGCTGGGTTTGCTGCACGGGTCTGTCAGGGCCATATTGGCTATGCCCGTGCGCTGGCCACCGATTCCCAAACTAGAAAGAAGCGTGCAGAGATCCTGGAGATTCCTGGGAAACTCACCTCGCTGAAGGCTTGCTTGGATACAGCCGTGTGGGCGATTACGACCGCGACCAAGGATGCGGTGGCTATCACCGGTCCTTTGGATGCTGGGGAGCGCAGTAAGCTCCAGATTGCTCTGGGGATGGAAGGCTCCAAAGTACCTCGCGGGGGTGCGGCTGCGATCAAAGAGATGGAAGAGCAGCAGGGGCTGCGAACCAAGAGATTCACCCGGGATCACCTTGATTCCATCTTGTCG
Organism: Propionibacteriaceae bacterium; assembly: GCA_009781325.1. GTDB lineage: Bacteria > Actinomycetota > Actinomycetes > Propionibacteriales > Propionibacteriaceae > WQYJ01. The sequence goes on from WQYJ01000232.1 coordinate 2,591, forward strand.
GAGCTGTCCAGTTTCTATCGCGATGTCCTCATGGCTCAAACCAATCCAGGTAGTGAACCGGTGAACCTGGACTTCGCTGGGTCAATCTCCCGGATTGCTGCATCAACCAGCGTCCAAGCTACCTTGAGTCGCATCGATTCGATCATGGAATGCCGGCGGGCACTGGCGACAAATGTCACTCCTCAATTGGCCTTTGAGGCGCTGATGGTCTCCCTAGCGCAGCTTGATTAGTCTGGGATAACAGGTGGTTTTTGGCGTGTCGCACCTGCCTGCGTTGAGGTGAGCGTGACACCATGGACATAACCGGGAACCGTGTTCCCCTGATGATGCACGATCTTGGCACGTCCGCCGTGTTCGCAAATCATGGCGCTGCGTACAGGTTCTGTATTGTCGGTTGCGCACATCAATCAGGTTTCCAACGCAAGACTTGAAGGGCAGTCAGACATGAGTGACGAGATGCGAGACCCATGGTTCCGTGACAATGATCGAGCTGGGGGCAATGGTTACACCGATCCGGAGGATATGCCTGGTGCATGG
>WQYJ01000233.1 GCA_009781325.1 Propionibacteriaceae bacterium
GAGTGAGACTGGCCAGCGCACTGTCCAGTTAACGATTCCCAATGATGACGAGGGACGTTTGTTCCTGGCTAATCAGTTGCGCGAATCAGGGCAGGGCATCGAGGCTCTGATGATGTTAGGGCTGGCCGAGGATCCACAGCAAGCACAAGTCCTCTTTGACAGGGCGGAGGGTTTTGCATGGTTGGCAGACCAGACAAATACGCCCGCTTGGCAGGAGGCTGTCGATGTCGCAGATCGAGGCCTGCAACGCCACAATGAAACCCTGCAGCGCATGATCCAAGGCACCAGTCTTGATGCTCCCACTGCTCGGTGGGAGGCAGATCTAGACGCCAATGTCTTTCGATGGATAGGTGGGACTGGTACGATCACCAGCCAAGTGCAGATGCTTGGTACCCGAAACCCCGCCAACGATTCATGGATGTGGGGATGGCACCACAAAGAAATCCCTGAGGATGTGCAGGCAGGCGCACAGGTGATGAAGGCGTGGGGAGAGAAACGCGGTCTTCAACCTCTGACTCGCCCTGTCTTGTTCTGTCGGCTCAGCCAGGCTCGCATGTTCGGCAACATCGCAGTCGGACTCGGCCTCGGGGACTTCGTTTACGTTGCGGGGGGTTCGCCGGAGACCTACCTTTTGCTTCACAACATCCAGATCACTGTGAATTGATTCAGTGCGAGTGCTGGCAGGCTCCTTTGCGTACGTCAATCAGCGGCTTGCGTAGTTAGGGTGACATCTGCCCCCACTTCCGGCAGCGCTGAACTTGGTTGAGGAACACCGTGGCGATAGACCTTTGTCACGAGGGGTACGAGCAGGGGCACCAGCAGCAGCGCCATGACGGTGGTGATTGCCCGGTTCTTCAGGAAATCCTCGATGAGCGAGGTAGTTGGAAAACCGTAACCAACGATGGTTATGAAAACAAGAAAGGCCATCATTGCGCACACAGCGAGAGGGACCGTACGCTTGGCGATCATGCCCACACCACAGGCGAGTTCATAGACACCCAGGACGATTGTTAACCAGCCGATATTCGGCATCACCCAGGCCACCCAGAGATCCTGCAGCCATCCAAACACTGGGGTCTGGGCGAATCCTGCATAGGAATCTGGCTGGAGGCGTCCCAGAACAAAATGGGCAATGCCACCGCCAATGAAGATCACGGCAAAGATCACCCTGATGACTCTCTCGTAATGCTTCATCATGGGTTCCTTAGATGAACTAGGCGGAAGTGGTGAACATGTCCTGCCAATAAGTCAAGCGCCCGCTGTTTGTCACCGCCGTCTGCATAATCGATCAGCATGTAGATCGGCCCGAAGAAAGCTAGTGCGGTGGTCTGCGGGTCAAGGCCATCGAGGAACTCCCCGGATGCAAGAAGGACTCGAAAGAGTTCTGTCTGAAAAGCCAGAGGCTGTGTAATGAAATAGTCATGCAGGCGAGCTGATACGTCGGCGTCCCGGAATTGCTCGATCACCATCATGCGCCGCAAGGCAGCAAACTCAGGGTCATCTACCACAAAGTCAAACATGCCCCGTGCAATTCCTACGAGGGCTTCTTCGCTGATGTCTTGGTAGGTGGCCGCGGCTGCTTCACCTGTTGATGTCACCGTACCTAGATGAGATGCCAAGTCGCCCAAACGCTCGTCGATGCGCTCCACTAGCGCATCTAAGATGGCTTGCTTTGAAACGAAGTGCTTGTATACCGAGCTCTCTCGGATCCCGATCGCCCGCGCCAAATCGCGAATGGATGTACCCGAGAAACCATCACGAGAGAAACCAGCCAAGGCAGCATCTAAGAGCGCATCCCGGGTATTTCTAGCCCTTGTACGCGTCGTATCCGGGGATGTAGGTGTGATCATGTTCTCCTCATTAGCTAACGAACGTTCGCTTTCCATGACATTAGGTTAGCACATACCAGGGATTTGGCGAAAGGACCTTCACTTTGTCACACCCCGGCTCATCCCTCCACCCAGATCCAGCCAATGACACCTGAATGGCAACACGGTCCATCCACATTCCTGCGGTGAGTTTTACCGCAAAAAGGCGACAAAACCCACCACCACGTAGAGGATAATGTCAAAACCCACCGCAACATGGGCAAACAAAACGGGTTTTGTTGGCCCTCGGGCTGCGTTGGGGCACAATGGTCGGGGTGTTCGGCCCTGCGAGCCTACGACGTTGGCGGCCTCTCCTTCGGCAGAATGAGTGAACTCATTCTGCTCTCGGCCTTCGTCGGGGTGACAGGATTTGAACCTGCGACCTCATCGTCCCGAACGATGCGCGCTACCAAGCTGCGCCACACCCCGATCTCCGTGGAAACCACGGGGAATCGTACAATGACCGGGGAAAAGTCTAGCCCACGACCAAGGCAGGGCACCAGTTCCTGGCCAACATAGCCCCCAATCAAGCTCTTTTGGGGGTTGTATCGGTGGCCCCATGCGACTACGCGTGCGTTTACATGGCATACATGCCAGGTAAACGCACGCGTAGTCTCGAATTAAGCCTCGCGGGAGCTGATTTTCGGGTTTTATTCGTCTTCTTCGATGTCCCAGTAGTCGTCTACTGCCTTGCGGAAGACGCTTGAGAACCTCATTCCATCGGCGATTCTTTCGGCTACATCTTCGCTGGTCATGTCGTCGACGTCCATGAACATGGCATCCAGGTCCATCTCGGAGACGCCCTGGTCGGCGAACATCCCTAGATCACCCACCGGTCCATCCTCGGGGACATCGTCATTATCGGGATCAAGACCAAGGAAATATACTGCATCGCGGACAATCGGCCAGGTATCGACATAGAAAGCATCAGAGACCAAGACCTGCACATGGCGCGGGCCTCGTACTCGCACACACACCAAAACATCGGAATCCAAAGATACGATGCCTAGGGCACCAGCATCGCCAGGAATGCGCTGAAGATAATCAATCAAACCTTCGAAGTCGTTAGCGAGGTCAGGCTCCAGGGCAACACCTGTCGGTACCCCATCCTCACGATAGAGCGCAACACAGAAGTCAATTTCGTCGTCGTCGGCGTCTTCGAGATCGTCGTCATCATCATCGTCGTCAAACTCATCAGAGTCGAGATCGTCGTCCTGATCAACCTCATCAGCGAGATC
>WQYJ01000234.1 GCA_009781325.1 Propionibacteriaceae bacterium
CCAAACTCAACCCCCGGTCATCCTGCCGCCAGGCAGGACCCCCGGCAGCCGACGTAGGGTCTTGGGTAAGGAAGACTAGCCAAACCCCAAACTCAACCCCCGGTCATCCTGCCGCCAGGCAGGACCCCCGGCAGCCAATGTGTGAACTGTGTCACAGATCTCTACCCGAGACCCTACGTTGGCCGCCGGGGGTCCTGCCTGATGGCAGGATAACTGGGGGTTGTGTGGACTGTGTCACAGATCTGTACCCGAGACCCTACGTCGGCCGCCGGGGGTCCTGCCTGCGGCAGGATGACCGGGGGTTGGGAGGACTTGCTTATGTCCTTACGTTGGTTGCCGGGGGTCGTTTTGGGATTTAGCCGGTGGGTTAGCCGCCGCCTTCTTCGCCTTCTTCGCCTTCTTCACCTTCTGTGGGTTTCTGAGTTGGGTCGGGTGGGCGGGGGCCTTTGGAGATGTTCATTGTGCAGGTTCCGCCGAAGACGGGTTGGCAGGAGATTGGGTGGATCAGCGTATTCGGAGGGGACTCATCGAAGACTTGTTCTTTCTTCACGTAAAAACCAGCAGCTTCAAGCACCTTGACGGCGTCGGCTTCTGTCATCCCATCGGTCTTGGGTGGGGTGACCACCCTTCCGCTCAAGATAGAGTACGGTGGACGGGTGAACTGCTGAACGGGATAATCCTCGATGGCGACGATCATCGCTGCCCGCCAAATACGCGCAGCATCACCGGCACCAGTACCAGTGAGGTAGGTCCCGCTCACAGGGAGCCTCAAACCTGACAGGGAGCGGCCGTGGGACTTCCAGAAGGCTTCATATTGCGGGTTCGGGTCCACCCCGATCATGGCGACTCCGACGAGATTCGGTGTGTAGCCGACAAGCCACACTGCTCGTTCAGAGTCAGTCGTACCGGTCTTACCCGAGGCTGGACGGCCTGGCAACCCCCGCCCGGAGGCTGTACCGGAGGTGAACACATTACTCAGTACGAGGTTGATGCCGTTGGCGATGTCTTCGGAGATCGTCTGGTGGCAGTTGGGCTGCTGGGTGGGGATATCGATGTCATCGGGGTCCTTAATCGACGCGATGATGACCGGATCACACCTCGTCCCAGAAGCTGCGAAGGTTGAGAACGCGGTGGCCATCGACAAAGCAGAGACCTCAATAACACCGAGGGTGAAGGATGGGGTTCCGTGGTAGGACATGACGTTCGGATAGGTGGAGTCCGGAGATGACAGGGTCAGCCCAGCTTTGTCAGCGATAGTGACTGTGGGACAGATACCCACCAACTGCTCCAGCAACACAAAGTAGGTGTTCACGGATTGGGCAGCAGCCATATACATATCCATCACGCCCGAGCGAGAAGCATTCGAGACAGGGAATGTTCCCGAGGGGAAGGGTCCGTCACAGGACTTGAAGATTCTTCCGGTGAAGTTAATCCTTGCTTTGGCGTCAAAGATCTTGGTGGGAGGTACGCCAGACTCCAGGGCTGCACCAACAGTAAAGGCCTTAAAGGTCGAACCCGCTTGATATCCCTGATCACCGCCGAGTGCGGGAGTAGCAAAGGAGAGCCATGTTGTCTCACCCTTCGCAGCATCGATGCCAAACTCGTACCGATTCTGCGCAGCAGCAACGATCTTTCCTGTTCCAGGCTCCATCATGACCATGGCAGAGTTCACAGGGTCGGTGGAAGCAACGAGATCGGACACGGCCTTCTGGGCTGCATCCTGCTTCTTGGGGTCAATGTAGGTCTGGATGGTGAATCCGCCGCGGCGTACTGTATCGGCGCGGTCTTGCTCTTTGTTGCCGAGTGCCTCATTTGTCATGAGGTATCTCCACACGAGGTAGCACATCTGCGAATACTTAACCCCAGAGCAGCCATTCTTGACGTAGCGTACCTTGGTGGGATCGTAGGGCACCTCGGAAGCCTCGTCGTACTCTTCTCGGGTGATGAGTTCCAGTGTGAGCATACGTGTGAGAACCGTATCGCGGCGCTCCAGCGCTCCTTCGAGATCATCAACGGGATTCCGCGCTGGGGTCTGGACGATGCCAGCCAGCATGGCAGCCTGCGCCAGTGTTAGCTCGGCTGCGGTGGTGTCAAAGTAGTGGTGAGCAGCAGCTTCGACGCCGTACGCGCCGTCACCGTAGTAGGCGATGTTGAGGTAGCGCTCGAGGATCTTGTCCTTATCCAGATCAGCCTCGACGGCAATGGCATAGCGCATCTCCATGATCTTGCGCTGAATCGTACGGGCTTGAGCCTCTTCTAGAGCGGCTTGGCGCTCTTCGGGATCGGTTTTCTTCACAGCGGCTTCCATGAGTACCTGCTTGACGTACTGCTGGGTGAGTGTTGATCCGCCGCCGCCGGAGTCGGAACCGAAGTAGGAAAGGACCGCTTTAGCTAAGGAACGGAAGTCGAGAGCACCGTGGCTGTAGTAGCGATCGTCTTCAATAGCGATCTGTGCGGTTTGCATGATTGGTGCGATCTCACTGAGTTCTACGATGATGCGGTTTTCATCGTAGAACTGGGTCAGCGGTTCACCATTGGCCATCAGTACGGTCGTTCGTTGAGCCTGAGGTGCGATCAGCAACTGAGCAGGAAGCTCAGAAAGAGATGACGACACTACTGTCGACATGACTCCAGCTAGGGCAGCCGCCGGGATCGCCAATCCTGCAATCAGGACCCCCGCAAGTCCGCTAACTCCCAAGAGCATCCCTAATGAGGCCAACCTGTGGCCATTAGTGTTCCTCTGCATATCTTTTAGAATACCATAGGCAACATACGTTGTTTCTTAGAAACGTACGTGACTAGTGTCAACAGACCCCAGGTCATCCTGCCGTCAGGCAGGCCCCCCGGCGGTCGACGTTGGGACTGTGGTAAAGAAAACTAGCCAAACTCCAAACCCAACCCCCGGTCATCCTGCCGTCAGGCAGGACCCCCGGCGGTCGACGTAGGGTCTTGGGATAGGTTTTCTCGCTCAAGTCCATAGTTTGGCTGCCGGGGGTCCTGCCTGACGGCAGGATGACTGGTGGGCGGGTAGGGTCTTGGGCGGATCTTTCACCCAGTCCCTACGTTGGCTGCCGGGGGTCCTGCCTGACG
>WQYJ01000235.1 GCA_009781325.1 Propionibacteriaceae bacterium
CCGATAAGGTATAGGGGTGGTTGATACTGTTGCTGATGCGGAGCGTACCCCGGAGATTTCTCAGCCTTGGGCTGAACTTGGATTGAAGGAAGAGGAGTACCTTCAGATTCGTGAGATTTTGGGGAGGCGGCCTACGTCGTGTGAGTTGGCGATGTATTCGGTGATGTGGAGTGAGCACTGCTCGTACAAATCTTCCAAGCTGCACCTGAAGAGGTTCTCTACCCTCAAGCCGACGACCCCGCGGGGCCCGCTCTTAGCCGGAATCGGCGAGCAAGCCGGTGTTATTGACATCGGGGACGGATGGGCAGTGACCTTCAAAGCGGAGTCCCATAACCACCCCAGCTATGTTGAGCCCTATCAGGGTGCGGCAACCGGAATCGGCGGGATCGTACGCGACATCCTGGCGATGGGAGCTCGCCCGATTGCAGTGATGGATCCCCTGCGCTTCGGGCCTCTCGATGCGCCTGACACCGCAAGAGTCCTGCCTGGTGTCATCGCTGGAATCTCGGGGTACGGCAACTGTCTGGGGCTTCCCAATATCGGCGGCGAGATCGTCTTCCACCAAACCTATGTCGGTAATCCGCTGGTCAACGCGCTGTGTGTCGGCGTTCTTCACCACGAAGACCTCAAGCAAGCAGCAGCCACCGGTATCGGCAACAAGGTTATTCTCTATGGTGCCACCACCGGTGGTGATGGAATTGGCGGAGCTTCGATCCTTGCCTCAGAGACCTTCACCGATTCAGGACCAACGAAGAGACCCAGTGTTCAGGTGGGTGATCCCTTCATGGAGAAACTGCTGATCGAATGCACCCTGGAGCTCTTTCATGCTGGCATCATCCAGGGTATTCAAGACCTCGGCGCGGCGGGCCTATCCTGTGCGACCTCCGAGTTAGCCTCAGCCGGTTCAGGCGGCATGCACGTCAACCTTGATGTCGTACCTCTGCGCGACTCGAACTTGGCAGCAGAAGAGATTCTGATGAGTGAATCCCAGGAGCGGATGATGGCCGTCGTCACACCTGAGAATGTTGACCAATTCATGGAAATCTGCGCTCGTTGGGATGTGTCAGCGACCGTTGTCGGTGAGGTCATCGCAGGGGATCGCCTCCACATAGACTGGCACGGGCAGCGTGTGGTGGATGTTGATCCAAAAACTGTTGCTCACGACGGCCCGGTTTATGATCGGCCTCAGTCACGCCCATCGTGGCTCGACCAGACCCAACTCGATTCCGCCGAGAAACTTCCCCGCCCCACGACACCGCAGGGTCTCAAGGACGACCTCTTGGCAGTCATCACATCGCCGAACCACGCTGATGTCACCTGGGTGACCCGCCAATATGACCACTATGTACGCGGCAATTCCGCGATGGTGCAGCCCGAAGACGCTGGCATGATCCGCATCGACGAGGAAACAGGACTGGGTGTGGCTCTGTCCACTGACTGCAACTCGCGTTTCACCTATCTCGATCCATACCAAGGGGCCCAGCTCTCCCTGGCAGAGGCCTACCGCAATGTCGCCATCACCGGTGCCGAACCCGTGGCGATCACCGATTGCCTGAACTTCGGGTCACCCGAAGATCCGGAAGTCATGTGGCAGTTTGTTGAGGCTATCAAGGGTCTGGTGCATGGATGTCATGAACTTGGAACCCCAGTCACCGGTGGAAACGTGTCCTTTTACAACAAAACCGGGGATGTCGCCATCCTTCCGACACCGAGCGTGGGAATGCTGGGCGTCATCGACAATGTTGCAGATCGGGTACGCTCGGGGTTCACAAGCGATGGTGATGTGATCTTCCTGATCGGGACGACCAAGGAGGAACTCTCGGGTTCATCCTGGGCAGAGGTTGTTCATGGTCACCTAGGCGGCTGTCCTCCGACCCTCGATTTCGATCATCATCATCAACTCACTCGTTACTTCCAGACCGCATCAAAGACCCGAATTCTCACCTCGGCTCATGACCTGTCTGACGGAGGCTTGGGTGTGGGGCTCCTGGAATCCTGCTTCAGGTACGGCAAAGGGGCCGAAGTAACCCTGCCTGGGGACCCTTTCGTCGCGCTTTTCTCCGAGTCCAGCGGGCGCGTACTCATCACAAGCTCGGCTGCCAACCAACTAGCAATAGAAGCTCTGGCAAGCCGATACGGTCTGCCCATCACCGTTCTCGGTGTCGTACGCGACGCTGCTCAACTAACCATCACCGATCAGTTCACCCTCGACATCAACGAAGTACGCTCCGCCTGGGAGGCAACAATTCCGGCAGCTCTGGGATTGGTATAGAGCAAGCAGAAGGGCGGATCCACTGACCCGCCCTTCCAACTAGCTATTCGAACTTAGAAGTCGAAGTTGTTGATGTTGTCTTTGTTGAACCTGTAGGGGTCACCCAGCAAGACTGTGGCATCAGGGCCAACGGTGTATTCACCGAGACGGCCAGCAGCGAAGGTGTCACCTTCTGCGCCTGTGATCGTACCTTCAATGAGAGCCTTGGCAGCGAACACTGAGAGGTAGCCGAGGTCAATGGGGTTCCACAGTGCAAACTCAGTGACTGTTCCATCCTCAATAAAGGACTTCATCGCGGATGGTACTGCCAGACCAGTCAGAGCTACCTTGCCCTTGAATTCAGAGGCAGAGATGTAGCGGGCAGCGGCCGGGAGACCAACAGCAGTCGGAGCAATGATCGCGCCGAGGTTGGGATAGGTGGCCAGCAAAGCAGCAGTCTTGTCGAATGACGGCTGATCTGCGTCATCACCATAGACGGTGTCAACGATCTTGATGTTGGGATAATCCTCGGCAAAGATTGAGTTCGCCATCTCCATCCATGCATTCTGGTTGGTCGCGTTCGCACCAGCGGACAGCCATGCCACCTCACCGGCATCACCAATCTGGCCAATGACCATGTCGACGAGGGCTTTCGCAATGCCTTCGCCCTCAACCTGGTTGATGAACAGGTCACGGCAGGATGTGTCGGAGTCGAAGGTGACGACCTTGATCCCCGCATCCATCGCTTCCTTGAGAGCGCCGCATGCAGCATCTGGGTCATTGGCTGAGAAG
>WQYJ01000236.1 GCA_009781325.1 Propionibacteriaceae bacterium
CGCTCCGAGATCAGCTTGCGGAGAACGAGGTCGCGATCGCGATGAGGGGAAGCACCGGCCTCATCAGCGCGGCATCCGTCGAGTTCCTCGTCGCTTGGTTGGAGGGCATGGACGCAAATTCTACCGATGGACTGTTCGGCACGGTCGCATCGGGCTTGGTAAACGTTAGGAGGCGCGCGGAGTCTCCTGTCGTTATGACTGGTCGTCGTCCATTTCCTGTCGACAGTGTTACACGTGAGGAGCAGGCCCGCATGGGGCGTTTCATTCCAATCGACGAGTTCACCGCGCAGATCACCCCTCGAATGCTCAATCTAGAGCGCACGGAACCTGAGCCGAAGATCATGCCTGTCGTCCTCGAAACCTGGGGTATCTCGCTGTCGAGGACTCGCGGGGCACGGAGAAAATCCAGGACAGCGCGCATGCGCTAGTACCCTTGCACTGTAGTTTTGACTGGTTGCAGCTGGGCAGAATCGGATCGAATTCATCATCCACTCGGCACGCCATGTCGCTCGACCTCACTTGACCATGGCGCTCGCCGTCCTATACTAGGTGCCTACATCAAGACGAAGGCTGGTACCTTCACCAACCTACCCGCTGCGGCAAGGTGGTTTCCACGAAGAGTGGGATGGGGCCATTTCAATGGCAATCCAAGCAGTGCCAGCCCTCGGCGAAGTGCGGAGGGCAAAGCATCTATGAAACACTCTGAGTTCCGGATTGGCTTGACGTTCCGGTGTGGAACCGGCGTCTGGATCGGCGTCTGGCGTTGCACCGATATCGGCACCAACGCCATCACTGCGGAACGTACCGACCATCTCGATGGCGAGCACGTCTTCAGCGAGGATGAGATGGTGGATTGTTCTCCAACAAAACTCCAGCTTCCGCCCGGCTTTCGAGACGTGACCGCTCAGCACGTCGGTGAGGTGATCACGTTCGTTGGTCCCATGATGACAACCTACAAGCCCAAGCCGAAAGAGGAGCCGAAGTCCAGTCCGGTGCCGATTGGGACGGACGAGGAGATGCTGGCGAACATCCTGAAGGCGCATCCGACTCTTACACGAGAGGAAGCGTTGGAGCATCTGAAAGTCTACGGTTGGGATCTGACCGAATCGGACAAGAAGGGGAGTGAGTGATGAACCGCTTCCCCAAGGTCTGTGACCGGTGCGGCGATGACATATCGAGCACCGGCAAGGCGTCAACGATGTCGAAGTTCAACACCGACATCATCTGCATGGACTGCAAGGAGAAGGAGCGCAAACATCCAACGCGAGCGCTTTGGTGCATGGCCGGATCACCGTGACCAACAACTGCGAGGTTTGGGGCCGGGTTTGGACCTTCAGCGAAGCCGAGCGTACGGTCCGTTATGCGCTCAAATATGGCTTCCTCTCCCCGCAGCGGGCTGAGCAGATTCGCCGCCTCTTCGCAGACGGCTGAAATGACTCGATGGTCAAACTACAGACTGCACCTGGTCACACCCGTACCACCGGACCACCGCGGAGGTGCAGTGAACTGAACGCCCCCGAAAATGGGGCTAGCAGGCCGTCAAGATCAACCAGTCAAAACCACAGTGCAAGGGTACTAGTCTGCTGCTGGTGATGTGCGGAGGCATGCTTGCGGGACGACGTGCTGTTCCCAGACGAGGACAGTCCGGTGCGCTACCGGAAATTCAATCCTGCTATCCTTGACGAGGTATGTCGCGGTGACCGTTCTGCGAGTCGCTGGTTCAGGATCATTCTTAGGTCTGATTTCCCATAAGAAACCTTATGCAACAAGAACAAAATGTACCCGCAAAAAGAGAACATTTGCGCCATCACGCGCGTGTGGAAAGCTTCGGCGTATCTGTTGCAGTCGTCGAGTACGACGGTATGGCAACCGGCTCCTCGCGCTGCATGACCAATTCGAGTGCGAAGGGTTGGGGCGTGATTGGTACTCGCAATATCAATGCAGGCCGAGACCACCTGAAGGCCCGATGTTTAAACCCGCTGAAATGCGGGGGGGCTCCGGCCAAGGTGTTGCGCACTGTCCGTGCATGGGACTTGGCGTCAACGACAAGCGGCGACTACAGCGTGCCGACGTTGACCTGCTCCGCGCCAGATCGATGCCATTGCAGGACTAAATCTTGCACCGAAAGTGAACCAGAGCCAAATTAGCGGCAGCACGACACGGTCTTATCGAACCTGCGTTCAGCCTGCGTGTCTATTGCCAGCGCGATACGCTTGCTCTGGTCGAAGTGCATCGCGCCCTGATGAGGTTGGCTGAGAACCCTGACGAGCACTCTACTGTGGGCTTCGGGCGCGCATCAAGGTCCAGGATGGTTGTCGTGTTGCCGGCTCCATCAACTCCCCTTCGTCCGCCGTCGCGGCAGACGCGCTGATCCGCTGTGAGCGCTGCGCTCCGAGCCGACATAGAAATAACTAGCTATAAAAGGTGCGGAGGATTTTTCGAAGCCTTCGGATGACACCCGCCGATGATCGCCCACATCAACTTTCATCTCGACCATACAGAAAGCGCACCGGGTTCAGCATCAAATACCATTAGGTCGATGCCACTCAATTCCCGTTTGCATTGCAGTTGCTTTGGAAGCGGAGAAATACCGAGAGCGGCAAAGAAACTCTCGGCAGGCTCTCGCTCTCCTTCATTGTACAAAAACTCAGGGAGATAACAAAGCATGCCAGTATGGACTTTGCCTAGCGCGTAGCCGACACACTGGATGAAATTCGGCATGATTGTCTGCCTCCCCGGGAGGCGTTCATGCGCATGCCGCCTCGTGCTAGGAATTGAGTGGTTTACTTTCGGGAGTAGACCGCACTCGGTTGGTTGGATCGGCCTACGTCAAGCCTTTTGCCTCGCTAACGAAACTCATCGGATTCGATGAACTCTTTCCACTGTTGGCTACTGTCGAAGAGAGAGCGTTATGCCGTGCTCACCTTGCATTGCCGAGGAGGCTTGTGATGTCTTCGCGCGATAATGGCGGAGATCGATGACA
>WQYJ01000237.1 GCA_009781325.1 Propionibacteriaceae bacterium
ACTGATCTCGAAACAGTGATCATCGATGAGGTTCACTATTTAGCAGGCACGAAGCGCGGGGCTCACCTGGCAGTGAGTTTGGAGAGGCTCGAAGCCATGAACTCCCGCGGAAGAATTCAGCGCATCGGACTCTCAGCGACAGTACGCCCTCCGGAATTGGCAGCACGCTATTTGGCAGGGGTTGGCCGCGATGTCGCTGTGGTTGCTCCACCAACGCAGAAACAATGGCAGCTAGAGGTCAGGGTTCCCGTGGAAGACATGGGGAACATCCCTACTGGAGACGGTTCATCGTTGCCGACGATCTGGCCTCATCTAGAGAAGGAAATCTATGAGCTGATTTCCAATCATCGTTCGACGATCTGCTTCTGCAACTCTCGGGCAGTGTCGGAGCGGTTGACCAATCATTTGAATGCCCTCTACCGCAACACTCATCCCGAGGATCCCTTAGGTGTGATTGCTCGCACACACCACGGATCCATTGCGAAGAATCTTCGCAGTGAGATCGAGGAGGAACTCAAAGCTGGCAGATTGCCCTGTGTGGTTGCAACGAACTCCCTCGAACTCGGCATCGACATGGGAGCGGTAGACCTGGTGATCCAGGTCGGGGCGCCGCCGAGTGTCTCCTCAGGTCTGCAAAGAATTGGACGAGGCGGCCATCATGTGAATGCTGTCTCACGCGGAATCCTCTTTCCCTTGTCACGCGGCGATCTCTTGGCAATGTCAGTGGTGAGCGCCAAGATGGCTTCAGGTGAGATCGAAAAGATGCATCGGATCGTCAACCCCCTGGATATCCTTGCCCAACAGGTCGTCTCCATGTGTCTGGATGCCCCGCAAAAACCAGCAAACATCCTGCGCCTGATTCGCCAGGCTGATTGCTTCGCAGATCTACCTGACCAGGGCTTCCAGTATGTGATCGACATGCTCATCGGGAAGTATCCCAGCGATGACTTCGTAGAGTTACGACCTCGGCTGGTACTCGATCAACACAGCGGCACACTTGTAGCACGACCAGGTGGACGCCGATTGGTCACGACCTCAGGCGGTACGATTCCTGATCGAGGGCTCTATCCAGTATTCATCGCAGGCTCCGAGGGGACCGGCAAGCGAGCCGGTTCTAGACGGGTTGGCGAACTCGATGAGGAGATGGTCTTTGAGTCTCGGGTCGGCGATATCTTTACCTTGGGAACCAGCGCATGGAGGATCGACGAGATATCCATCAACCATGTCCACGTCACCCCGGTTCCCGGGCAAACAGGACGAATGCCCTTCTGGCGCGGAGATGTTCTGACTCGATCAGCCGAGGTTGGACATGCCATTGCACAGGCAGTGTCCGAGGTGGAAAACCACCTTAATGATCCTGGTCACCCGGCCTCAGATAAACACACACTGGATGACTGGGCTAAGAAGAACCTGGTCAATTACATTCGAACGCAGCTTTCCCAGACAGGTGCCTTGCCTAGCAAGAACAAGATTGTGGTTGAACGAAGCCGTGATGAGATGGGAGCCTGGCGTGTTTGCATCCATTGTCAACTGGGCAAAGCTGTCCTTCAACCCTGGGCGATGGCCTTGGTACAACGACTGCGCAACCGAGTTGGGAGCGATCGAGCCCAGGACATAAAAGTCTTCATCACCGATGATGGGATCACCGTGCGCCTGGGAGAAGTCGAAGACCCGTCGATCGGGCATCTCCTGGGGTTTGACCCGGATGAGATTGTGCACATCGTTGCCCAAGAAACTCAGAATTCAGCGATGTTTGCGGCTCACTTCCGGCAATGTGCTGCCAGAGCACTTCTTCTGCCCAGGCGGGATCCTTCAAAGAGATCTCCTCTATGGCAGCAAAGACTGAGATCTGCCCAGCTACTTGGAGTTGCCTCCAGCTTCCCAAACTTTCCCATTATCGCCGAAGCTCTTCGAGAGTGCCTCGACGATGTCTTTGACCTACCCGCCCTCCAAGAACTGATGCGAGGCATCGCCTCCCGTCAGGTGGACATTATCGAAGTCGAAACACCCCAACCCTCGGTCTTTGCTTCCAATCTGCTTTTTGGTTACACAGGTGCCTTTCTCTATGACGACGATCAACCCCTAGCTGAAAGAGCAGCAGCAGCCTCACTGGTTGATCCTTCTTTACTTGCCAGTCTTCTTGGCCACAAAACTGATGAGCACATCGATGAGGAGATTCTTGCCGAGACCGAGTCCGCGTTGCAGAGAACCACAAGTTCCCGTCAGGCAACCACCATGGAAGCACTGTGGGATCTCCTGGCTGAACTGGGGCCTCTGAGCGCCAAGGAATGCGAACTGCGAACTGCTCATGACCCGACTTCGTGGCTGGCAGATCTGGTGTCAGCTCGCCGTCTGATCACAGTGAGGATAGGAAGTCACGAGATGCTGGTTGTGGCTTCCGACGCTGACCTGATGGATCCCAGCGAGAAGAACCTTAATCGTCTCGTTGTACGATGGGTTCGTCATCATGGGGTAGTAGTTCCATCAACTATCGCTGAGCGTTACGGTGTGTCCCCGACCCAGGTTATGACATGTTTGGATGCCTTGGTTGCCGATGGCACTGTGGTGAAGGGAAGGTTCCTGGACTTCGATGCGCCGCAATACATCCACACCGAGGTGCTCGCACGCGTACGCAAACGTACTCTCCTGGCGTTGCGGGCAAGAATCAAGCCCGTGGAGCCACAACAGTTCGCCTCCTTCTTGTCTCGTTGGCAGGACGTTGACAGACCAGGACAAGGCTTGGAAGGTGTGGCGGCAGCGGTCGAACAATTAGCCGGATATCCTCTGCCGGTATCCATGTTGGAATCGGTGATCCTACCCTGCCGGGTGTCGGATTATCAGCCATCGATGCTTGATGAACTGCTCGGTGCTGGAGAAGTCT
This sequence comes from Propionibacteriaceae bacterium, assembly GCA_009781325.1. Lineage (GTDB taxonomy): Bacteria > Actinomycetota > Actinomycetes > Propionibacteriales > Propionibacteriaceae > WQYJ01. The sequence goes on from WQYJ01000237.1 coordinate 2,882, forward strand.
CCTGGTCGGGGTATCGCGGAATTCAAGGAATGGATGGCTTTATTTGTCTGTGGCCTTCCGATGTGGCTCATCTGATCCCTCCAACGCCCATGGATGA
>WQYJ01000238.1 GCA_009781325.1 Propionibacteriaceae bacterium
GTAGATCAGGAAGAGAGCCCCAATCACCCACAGCAGTGGACTCACCTGACGTACCTTGCCCTTGACAGCCTTGATCACCAGGAAGACCACGAAGCCCAAGCCCATGCCCACTGTGATCGAATAGGTGAAGGCCATCATGGTGACCATGAAGAAGGCTGGAATCGCCACCTCTAGATCAGCCCAGTCGATATCGACGACCTGTTGGAGCATGAGGAAGCCAACAACCACAAGAACTGGCGCCACTGCTTCTGAGGGTACGAGGTCTACCAACGGCGTGATGAAGACTGCCACAAGAAAGGCAGCACCAGTGACGATGCTCGCAAACCCAGTGCGCGCCCCATCAGACACACCAGAGGCAGATTCGATGTAGGAGGTGTTAGAGGAGGTCGAGAACAGGCCACCGGCAATAGCTGACAGTGAGTCGATGAGGAGGATCTGCTGGGTTCGAGGAGGATTGCCATCCGCTCCGAGGAGGTTACCAGTCTTGCCCACGGCCACGATGGTGCCAATAGTGTCGAAGAAGTCAGCAAGTAACAGAGCCAAGATGGTCAGGATCACCACAGCCCATGCCTTGAAATCGGCCTGGAAAGCGCCTAGGAGGTCGATGTGATCCCAGAACTTGAGCAGCTCCAGGTTGGGCAGCCAGGATTGGTCGGCTGCTAACTCCGGCACGTTCAACCTCCATCCCGTCCCTGGGTTGTCCTGCAGGCTGCCAACCTTGAAGATGAGTTCGAGCAAGACTGCCAGCACCGTCCCACTCAGAATCGCGATGAGCATGGCGCCCTTGACCTTCTTGACCCACATAATGATCAGGCCAACAAGAACCACAACAAAGACCAGCAGCGGCCAGCCGATGATCGATCCACCAATACCCAGTTCGCCCATCAGGGCGCCCTTGCGCACAAACCCTGCATCTACAAGGCCAATCAGAGCGATGAACAAGCCGATGCCCACGGAGATACCGGTACGCAGGGATCGTGGAACCGCGTTCATCACTGCTTGTCGGAACTTGGTTAGCACAAGAATTGTGATGATAATACCCTCCCAAACAATCAGCCCCATCGCTTGTGGCCACGTCATTGTGGGAGCGATAACGTAAGCAAGGAAGGCGTTGATCCCAAGGCCAGCTGCCAGGGCGACAGGGAAGCGTCCGATCAACCCCATGAGGACGGTCATGAGGCCAGCAATGATGGCTGTCGCTGCCGCCACCATAATCATGGATTCCGAGATGTACTGGTCCATCTGGGTCGTGAGTATCTCATTGGTGACCGGATCGACCTCATAGGGCCACTGCGCGTACATGGGTTTGCCGGAGATTAGATTCCCGTCATGGTCAGGAGTTCTCCCGATGATGAGCGGATTCAAGGCAATGATGTAGGCCATAGAGAAGAACGTGACGAGCCCGCCACGTATTTCCCGTACGAGGGTCGAACCCCGAGCCGAGATCATGAAAAAGCGATCCAACCCTTGGGGACCCGCTGCTTGCGATGCAGACGCCACCGTGGCGGCGCGCGGAGATTTCTGTACCATGTTCTTAGACTAGTAAATCCGATGGGGCACCTGTGAACTTGAGCAGCATTCGAACAAGATTTACCTTATGTCGGTATGTGAACGCCTCGGAGTGTGAGTCCTGAGAACCTGAGAATCTGGCTGGACCAATCCTGTACTCTTTTGAGGGTGAGCCATTCTCCATCCCCCACCCCGGCCTCTCAGCGCCCGTTGCTCCAACAGGCACCTGTCGTACCCCTTGACGCGTCCGGGCTCACCGCGTCGGTGGTTGGAATGATCATTTTTGCTGTGGTGACGGTTTTCTTTGTCTGGACAGGCCGCGGTGGTGAATGGGTGTACGTTTTCGCGACGGGTACGGTCATCGGGGCGATCCTTATTCCAGTCACAGCCATCCATCGCTACCGCCAGCGTCGCAAGCAAGCAGCTTTGAATCCAGGACCCTCAGTCGAAGACTGATACTCCACCCTTCGTCATCTCCATGGCATCGTCGAAGAGGACCGGTGGTAGGTCGACCCCTCGCCGCTCCTCGACAACGTCAGAATGGGCACCACACCCATAGTCGACGCTGATCACGCAGCCATCCGCACCAGAGTAGGCATTGGCACATGCCCCGAAAGCTGCACCCAGCCCACCCCGTAGCCGAATGAAGTATCCACAGGTGGAACATGGCGCGGGGGCTTGGCGTGCTTCGAAGCTATCAGGACCATGGGTTGTCAGCCACCGCTGGCACGCTGCGTCACGCCCATCCTTGCTCAGCACACGCGTACGCCCAAGCCCTAGTTCGCGTACGACGGCTCGAATCTCAATGGCTTCATCAGGAGTCCTAGGATCGGCACCAGCCGTATACCCAGGCACCAGCCGAGGGTCTTCTGGCGGGGTAGCCAGGAGAGTCCCTGGTCGTACATCCCCAGGGGCGATTCGATCCGCCCAAGGGACCCATGGGGGAGCGAGAAGTGCATCCTCCCCAGGAAGCAAGACCACGTCGTTCACGGTCGCAGTACGGGCCCTGGGAGCGCGCACGACTGTGACCACCCAGCGCCATCCTCGATATCCGGGATGCAGACAGACGAAACTGTGGGTGACAAGGCGATCTCCCTCGGCGACAACACCAAGATGCTCCCCCACCTGATCCTGACCCGCTTCGGCGACGGCCGCTCTACGAGCTACATCAACCGCAGCACTGGTGACGGCATCAGTCTTGACGGTCATGCTCACAATTCCAGTTCAGCTGCAAATCCCCGCAGCATATGGGCTACCTTCTCCGCCAATCTCGGATCTGGGTACCGCCCTCGCCGGTAGCCGTTGCCAATTGAGTCGAGGAGTTTAATGAGATCTTCGGTGATGATGGTCAACTGCTCGGTTGACTTCCTCTGTGCCTTTGACAAGGACTCCGGTACATCGATGATCGTCAAAGAAAGAGCCTGCTCCCCTTTGCGTCCGTCAGCGACGCCAA
>WQYJ01000239.1 GCA_009781325.1 Propionibacteriaceae bacterium
CTGACAGGCGAAGATCCCCAGGCTACCAATCAGGTCCAATTCAACTTGTGTGGTCGCTTCGAGTGCTGTGGCGTACTTGGAGGTACCTTTGGCGTAGGAGTCATACTCTTGGGACAGTCTGTCGGCAATGCACGCGCGCAAAGAGTTGTCGGGTACGAGGCCGGCTGCGTGAGCAGATGCAGCGCAGAAGAGTCCACCTGTTCCCAGCGTCACGGCAAGAGCAAGGCAGGCGGTACGAGATCTAACCGAAGTCATCATCACTCCCCAAATAGTATTCAAATAATCCACTCACTATTCTTCTCTTCGCAGCATACATCGGCAAACTAGCATCTCGCATGGGGGACGACCCAGTCTTATCAGTCGTGGTTCCTCCGTGGTTCTCACGCATTTCTAGGTTTCGTGAGAAGATTGGATCAGTCGTACGGGTTGGAGGGTGATACCATCCAGCAATCTGAAAGAAAGGACGACTATGTCTGACCACGATCTCGTAATCATCGGGTCTGGCCCAGCCGGCTTTACTGCTGCCATTTATTCAGCTCGTGCGGGGTTGAAACCCGTGGTCATCACAGGGACTCTCGCCGCCGGTGGAGCACTCATGGCGACGACTGATGTAGAGAACTTCCCAGCCTTCCCCGAGGGGATTCTCGGGCCGGAACTCATGGAACGGATGCGCGAGCAAGCAGAGAAGTTCGGTGCCATCTTGGTGGCAGAGGATGCAATCTCGGTGGAGTTGTCGGGCAACATCAAACGGGTCGTGGATTCGGCGGACAATATCTACGAAGCCAAAGCCGTTATTCTAGCCATGGGATCTGCCTATCGTCGGCTCGGAATCGCTGACGAAGACCGGCTCTCGGGGCGCGGAGTCTCCTGGTGTGCGACCTGCGACGGCTTCTTCTTCCGCGACAAAGACATCGCTGTTATCGGTGGTGGAGACTCAGCCCTCGAAGAAGCCACCTTCCTGACTCGCTTCGCTAAGTCGGTGACCATCGTGCATCGTCGCGATGAACTGCGTGCATCGGCGATCATGCAAGAGCGCGCTCGTACCCATCCAAAGATTCGGTTTGAGTGGAACGCTGTCGTCACCGGTATCCAGGGAGAAGGATCCGTGACGGGACTCACTATGACCGACACCATCTCCGGACTAGAACGCCACCTCGATGTCGAGGGAGTCTTCGTCGCTATCGGCCATGAGCCGCGCAGCGAGCTCGTTGCAGGCCAGGTCGACGTGGATGAGGCGAGGTACGTCATCGTCGCTGAGCCCGGTACGGCCACCAACCTTGAGGGGGTCTTCGCATGTGGAGACCTGGTCGATCATTCCTATCGGCAGGCAATCACGGCCGCGGCAGCTGGGTGTCGTGCAGCCTTAGATGCCGAACGCTTCCTTATACACTGACCACCTGTTTCTACAAAGAGGAGAACAATGTCCAACGTCACTGCCGTCACTGATGCAACCTTCGCAACCGAGGTACTGGCTTGCCCACAGCCCGTTTTGGTGGACTTCTGGGCGGATTGGTGTGCACCATGCCGCCAACTCGCACCTGTGCTCGATGAACTGGCTGCTCAGTTCAGCGACCGGATCAAGTTCGTGTCGCTGGATACCAACGCCAACCCGGTAGAAACAGCCAACAACGATATCCGCGCCCTGCCGACGATCCTCATCTTTTCGTCAGGTCAGGTCGTCCAGTCCGTAGTGGGGGCCGTGACAAAGACGAAGCTTCGCCAGATCCTGGAGTCGGTCTAATCGGTTTAAACCGTACGCCGTGCAGGGGCGGGTTGTCTGGTGAGGGGAATCGCCGCTCGAGCCCAGTGAAGATGGTCGACAAACCAGTCAACTAGGCTTGCGAAGCTGAGTCGGTAGCGCCGTACCGGGAACCGCAGCGGGTGAAACCCCATCTGGACAAGCCATGGAGAACCGGGTGTCAGACTCGTGGCTGTCAGCGGACTCAGGGAAGCTTGGGCCTCGATCCCCGCGACCTGCCCGCGCAGGTGGCGACACAAGGATACGCACAGTCTCTTCCCCATGGCCGTTAGCGAGAAGTCTGGGTCAACATAGACCACAATAATTCCGGCAGTCGAGCTATCTATTCCACCTGCTGAGATGGGATGGTGCCTGGGAATACCCTCGGCGGGGGCTATGAGAATCACCCCAATCCACTGGTTCTCCCGACGTATCCCGACACCGCACAAACCCCAGGAATCCATGGCAGACTGGGCCATTTGAGCGCAATCTGCGGCGTTGAGCCCCTTCACGGGTGTTTCCATGGCTGCCACATCGGCGACGGTCAAAGCCAGGACAGACCCCGTCTCCCGGCCCTTATCTTCTACGCCCATTCTGTGTGCCATAGAAGCATCGTACGGCTTTTTCGGGCAAAGTTGTCTCTATGAGTGTCCCCGAGAAGAGAGTCGAAACACGTCTAGACCCTTACGTCGACGTGTACGCCAACCGTACCCAAGGCCTGAAGGTCTCGGCAGTACGAGCTCTCTTCGCCGTCGCAAACCGCCCCGAAGTCGTCTCGCTCGCAGGAGGGATGCCAAACATCACCGACCTTCCTCTCGATGTGATCGGCAACGTCATCGGCGACCTGATCAAGGCGCGCGGCCCCCAAATCATGAACTATGGGACTGGCCAGGGTGAAGAGCGGATCAGGGAACAGATTTGCGAGATCATGAGCCTTGAGCAGATCCAAGCTTCTCCGGATGATGTTGTCATCACGTGCGGGTCCCAGCAGGGATTAGACCTTGTTACCAGGACTTTCATCGACCCTGGGGACGTTGTACTTGTGGAAGCCCCCACCTATGTTGGGGCACTGGGTACCTTCTCGTCGTATCAGGCCCATGTTATCCACGTTTCCACCGATGA
>WQYJ01000240.1 GCA_009781325.1 Propionibacteriaceae bacterium
ACGACGACAAAACCCACCACAATGCAGAGGGTGGGGGCAAAATCCACCGCAGCCCGGAGGATGTGGGCAAAACCCACCGCAGCCCGGAGGATGGGGGCAAAACCCACCGCAGCCCGGAGGATGGGGGCAAAACCCACCGCAGCCCGGAGGGTGGGGCAAAACCCACCGCAGGGTGGAGGGTGGGGGGGCGGAGCCCACCGCAGGGTGGAGGGTGGGGGTAAAACCCACCGCAGTGCAGTGGATGGGGTGAGATGGGCTTTGAATGGGGAGATGGGCGGCAAAATGGGGAAAGATGGAAATAAATGGGGATTCCGTCTATAGTTATGGGTAGGAGTCATCTGTTATGGGTGGGAGTGCATATGTAGATGGGTCTGTGAATGGAAGAGAGGTGAGCGATGCGTGGGATGTGGACACCCAAGCTCGACGACAGAGCTCGCCTTACTCTGCCCGTGCAGTACCGCCCTGAACTAACCAATCACGTCGTCGTCGCGCGCGGGCAAGACGGTTGTCTTTCCGTCTATTCACAAGAAAACTATGAAGCGATGATGGCTGCTATTGATGCGGCTTCTACGACCGATGAGATCGTTCGCCAGTATCAGCGATGGGTGCATTCCAACTCGGCTGATACCGAAGTCGATAAGCTCGGCAGGATTATCATTGCTCCTCGACATCGGCTATGGGCTGACATTGAACGCGAGACCGTCGTTATCGGAGTAGGTAACCGCCTCGAAATCTGGAGCCCAGAGCGCTGGGAGGCATACTCCCCAGCATTGGATGAGTTATTCAATGAATTCAACGGCTCGATTCTTCCGGGGGCCTGAGATGACGATGACGTACGCCCACACCCCAGTCATGTGTGAGGAAATCCTCACTCAGTTTGAGCCAGCACTGTCTGTCCCTGATGCCGTCATGGTTGATGCCACCCTTGGTTTGGGCGGACATACCAAGGCTGCCCTAGAGCGTTTCCCTGGCCTGACAGTCATTGGTATTGACCGCGATCCCCAAGCCATCGAGGCAGCAACCAAGAATCTAGGCGAACTCGCACCACGACTCGAGGTCCATCAAGCTAACTATGACCAGCTCTCGGTGATCCTGGGGGCGAGGAGAGTGCAAGGTGTTTTATGCGACCTTGGTTTGTCATCTCTCCAGATCGATTCCTTCCCACGTGGATTCTCGTACTCTGTTGATGCGCCGCTATCGATGCGCATGGATGGAGATGACTCACAGCTCACAGCAGCCGATGTCGTCAACACCTATAGTTTCGAGGAGCTTACCCGGATTCTGCGAGTCTACGGCGATGAGAGATATGCCTCGAGGATTGCCCGAGCGCTGATCGCCGAACGTGAGCGTGAACCTTTCACAACCTCAGGGAGGCTGGTCGAGGTAATCTCGGCTGCGATCCCAGCCAGAGATACTCGATCCGGGCACCCAGCTAAGAGAAGCTTCCAAGCCCTCCGCATGGAGGTCAACCACGAGCGTGAATCCTTGAAGACAGCTATCCCTGCAGCCCTGGATTGCCTGGCAGTCAATGGGCGTATGGCCGTACTGAGTTATCACTCAGGAGAGGATCGCCTAGTCAAGCAGGTTTTCGCTCAAGCTTGCTCCGATAAGGTGCCTCCCGGGATGCCGATCGTACCTGCCAACTACCGGGCACGGTTCGCCCTGGTTGTCCACGGAGCAATGAAGCCAACAAACCAAGAGATGGAGACCAATCCGAGGTCCCATTCCGCGCGTCTGCGCGTCATCACAAGAATTGAGGAGGAGTCATGAGTGCACTCGTACAAGAAGTCACACCTGCCAGGGTAAAACGAACTGCCCTGAAACCCGTGATTGCCCCTGCGCGTACGCGTGCATGGCCGAAGGGCTTCTTCCCGGTTGTGATTCTCGCCATGCTGGCAGCCGGAATGGTCGGTCAGTTGATGCTTCAGACGACAATCCAGGAACAAGGATTCGAGTTGGCAGCCCTCCAGACTGAACTGGAGCAGCTCCAAGCCCAAGAAGCCATCCTGAATGCGACTCTTGACAAGCAGTCCACTCCGCAGGCCTTGGCATATGCAGCCTCACAACTGGGGATGGTCGTCAACCCGTACTCCAATATTCTGGTGCTTTCCGATGGGCAAGTTATTGGTTCAGGCAAGAAGGTGAAGGGCAATGAGCAGCCCATTATCTCAGCACCGCCGGCATTCCTACTCCCACCGCCGCCAAGCCCAAGCCCCAGTCCCGAACTAGACCCTCAAGGAGTCCAACCGTGAGCACCGCAAAGAAACAACCGTGGGAGGTCAAACTCGGGGATCCGCACAAGAGATTAACGATCCTGCTTGTTTGTTTTGTTGGATTTGCCGTCGTTCTTGCTGCCAGATGCGTGTACGTCCAGGGTCTGGACCTAGCAGGGAACGCCAACAAAGCACTCATGCCTGAAACTAACCTCATTCCCGCCGGGCGAGGGACCATTACAGATCGCAACGGACAGGTGCTGGCTGAATCAGTCCCCGCAGTCCACATCACAGCCGATCCCACCATCGTTGCGACCAATGGTCTTGTTGAAGAATCCATGACCCTGCGTGATCGTCTCAAGGCTCAGGCTGGTCCTGGGATCATCGCTGGGGTGCTTGCCATGCACTTGGACGGCGAGTTCCAGGATTACTATGACAAGTTGTCAACGACAACAACCGATGAGGGTGTTTCTATTCGCTACACCATGCTGGCCCGCCATGTCCTGACCTACAATAACCTGCCCTTGCAGCGATACCTCGATGGACTGGGGTACACCGGACTCT
>WQYJ01000241.1 GCA_009781325.1 Propionibacteriaceae bacterium
CTGCCTTCCCGGTGGTCGCCTTGCCAGCACACCCATCTAGTGCCGCTCGTTACGGCAGCGATCGGTGGATTCAGGCTGACGGCAGGATGACCGGGGGGACGGCTTCCGGATGCCAATTGGCGTAAACAAAGGACCGTCCCCCTTGCCATACTCACTCCCAGGTCATCCTGCCGCCAGGCAGGACCCCCGGCAGCTGACGTAGGGTCTGAGGGTGGATCTTGACCATAACAACCGCCAATGGCGGTGATGCCGGATTTCTGAGACAATTATCTGGGCCGATGTTGTCTTGTCAACCTAACGGGGGTCTGTCTCCTTGGGTGGTCCTAGATAGGGTCGGTTTTTCGGGTCCATTGACCGCGAGATAGCGTCGAAGAAGCGTATCTGCGGCATATGAAAGATCGAGGAAGATCATGGCGAAAACGTGCCCAACCTGTGGGTTTATGAATCAAGATCATTATGTGTTTTGCGTCCAATGCGGTCAGTCTATTCCGGCCGTACCCGCGCCGCAGCAGGTGCAGCCGAGCGCCGAGCAAGTGACCCAGCCTGTGCAGCCACAGGTGGTTCATGGCGAACAGGCCCCAGTGCAGCAGCAGCCTCAATGGGTTCAACTCGATCAGATCCAGGCAGCACAACCAGCGCCACCTTACGAGGTTCAACCAGAGCAGGCTCCGGTGTTTCAGTCGGAGCAACCGCAAGTGACTCAAGTCGAGCAACCCCAGACGGTTCAACTCGAGCCACCCCAGGCCGTTCAGCTTGAGCAGGCTGCAGAGCTACAACCAGAGCAACCACAGGTGCAGCCACCCCAGGAAACTCAGCCCGAGCCGGGGCAGGAAACTCAGCCGGAACAACCCCAGGAAGTTGAGCTCACACAGTTGGGAGTCCTCGAACAGTACGGAGTACAGCCCACCGCGCCAGTACCGTCAGAAGAGGTTCCCTATCTGAGCCAGCCGCAGCCCCCGGAACAGCCTGCCATCCCTGAACAGCCGACAAGCCCAGTACAGCCGACGTATGTTCCGGGGCCGCCAGCACCGATGGGTGAACCAGCGGCACCTGCGCTGCAGGCTTTGTCTGCCGATCAGCCAGTTCCATTGCAAAGCCCATATCCGACCGATCAACCCATCGATCCGAAGGGCATGCCCGCCGTCCTGCCTCCCGCTGCTATCCCCGCAGTTCCACCCATCGATCCGAAGGGTATGCCAGCGGTTCCCCCTCCCGAAGTTCTCCCAGCACCGCAGCCGATGGCACCACTACCTGGGGACTTCCCTCCACCCCAACCGATGGAACCACCTGCTGGCACATACCCAACAGGTCACCCCTCATTCGAGGCACCGGCCAAAAAGCGTACTCCGCTGATCGTCAAGATACTCATCCCTGTCTTAGCGGTGATAGTCATCCTTGCCGGTGTGGTGCTCTTGGCTTCTCTCATCACCGGCAATGAAGCCCAGGCTGATTACTACACCATCGGCACAGACCGAGTGCCCTCAGTCAAGTTCGTCTTAGACGAAGTACGAGACATTCGTAGCACTGTCACAGAAACCACGAATGGCATCACCACGAAGACAATCATCTTCGCCCCGGTAGATGTCAACCAGTCAGCCGAAATGAAGAAGTATGCAACCTACCTCTACAATAACGGCTTCTATGCTTTGGTAGACATCGATTTCTCAGGTCCGACAGGGTTGGGGACTCTTGGCCGTAACTCCGTCGATCCGGGGATGAAGATCACTGTGAACATCTACTATGACGACGAAGGCTATGTCCTCACCCTTGTTAAACAAAAAGGAGAGATTGTTCCCGACGACCCAGGAACCGACCCGACGGATGGACCCAAGGGTGCTCCCAGCGATGCGCCTACGGGCGATCCGACGATCCGGCCTGCACCAGGATGGGAGCGCGACAACTCCAAGCCCATGTCCTATCACAAGGGTGAGTCGACTTTCTCCATCACCATCGTTGATCTGTCTGACTTCACCGGAACCGTCAAAGACTATGCACAGAACAAGTTGGATAACCACAACACCGTTGGAGCCGGGGCATGGATTTCCGAATTGCTTCCAGGTTCTGTCGGTAGTTTCCAATCGTGGCAGTACGTCTACGTCGGCGAGGATCAAGTGCTCCGTTGTGTCGTCGTGGGAAACCTTCCCTCGGTGTATGAGATAGAAGCTATATCTCCTTGGGAGGAGTACAACGAGCAAGCCGCTGAAGAGATTCAAATGATGATCGATTCCTTCAGATTGGCCTAAGTTGGCCCCCTGCCATCGCTGCAGCAAAATGAGGCATCCACATCCTCGCACATTGTTTCAGGAGTAGTGATTTCATGTCCGTATCTTCTTTTTTTCTTGGACTCAGGTAAAATTTCTGCGATAATGGCCTCGGTTGATCTTTTTTTCACCCTAACGGGGTTTGTACGATAGGGGAGCTAGAGGGAAGGTCGACCCAACAGGCCACAAGGAAGTGATGAAGCTTCCGATGACGAGTGATAGGTATCATCATGGCTAAGGTGTGCCCAGCCTGTGGGTTTGGGAATGTGGAGGCGAACTCAGAATGTTTTGCCTGCGGTCGAAGCTTAATCCCCGCGCACCAACAGCAGCTCCAATCCACAATTCAACAATCATCACAGCAACAAACCGAACTGAAGTACGGCCCCTGGGAACATGGCCCAATTCAACCAGCTTCAGTGCCTCAAGCCCAATGGGAACAAAACCCATCGGAGCACGTTCCGCGGGATCTTCCTCCGCTGAGTCCAGTCCC
>WQYJ01000242.1 GCA_009781325.1 Propionibacteriaceae bacterium
CCGAGAACACCCGCAAGTTCCGCCAACTCGGAATCGGCTATGCCAACCTGGGTGCCCTGCTAATGGCCTTAGGGTTGGCCTACGACTCTGATGAGGGGCGCTCACTAGCTGCAGTGATCACCTCCCTGATGACTGGTACGGCCTACCAGCGCAGTGCAGAACTCGCCGCAATGGTGGGCACCTACGAAGGCTACGCCATCAACGAGGATGCCCATCTGTCAGTCATGCATTCCCATCGCGTGGCCCACCTGGCGCAGTCCGTACCTTACGGTGGGATCGCCGCCGAAGTGAAGAGAGCAGCCACCCGCGCTTGGGATGAGGTCATTTCTCTGGGAACCATGAACGGTTTCCGTAACTCACAGGCTTCTGTCTTAGCGCCAACTGGAACTATCGGCTTCATGATGGACTGCGATACTACTGGGATCGAACCCGATTTCTCGCTGGTGAAGTTCAAGAAGATGGTCGACGGCTCGTCGATGCAGATCGTGAACTCCACTGTTGACCGGGCTCTGAACAACCTTGGATATACCGCCGAAGAGTCCATGACCATTATTGATTACATCGCTAAGAATGGTCATGCGGTAGATGCCCCAGGGCTGAAAGAGAAAGACTTCCCCGTCTTTGACTGTGCCGTCGGTACGCGCTCGATCTCCCCGATGGGCCACATCCGAATGATGGGTGCGGTACAGCCCTTCATCTCCGGTGCGATCTCCAAGACCGTGAATCTGCCTGAAACTGCCACCGTCGAAGACATCGCCGATGTCTACATGGAAGGCTGGAAACAGGGTCTCAAAGCAGTGGCCATCTACCGCGATAACTGCAAGGTTGGTCAGCCGCTGTCGGTGGCAAAGAAGGCTGAGCCTGTCGTCGAAGAGAAACCCCGCGAGGAGCATCGCGCTCACCGTGTGAGGCTGCCGAAGTCCCGCAGTGGACGTACGACAAGCTTCTCTGTCGGCGGGGCAGAGGGTTATATGACAACCGGCGCCTACGACAATGGCCGCCTAGGCGAGGTCTTTCTCAAACTCGGTAAGCAAGGCTCGACCCTTGCTGGAGTCATGGATGCTTTTTCGATTGCGGTGTCTATCGCCTTGCAGTACGGTGTGCCGCTGGAAACCTACATCCAGAAGTTCACCAACCTGAAGTTTGAGCCAGCCGGAATGACCGATGATGCCGACATCCGCATCGCCCAATCCATCATGGACTACATCTTCCGCCGCCTCGCCTTGGATTACCTGGACTTCGATGAACGCGCCGAGTTAGGGATCTACACCGCTGCCGAGCGGGCACGATACGTCGAGACCGGGTCGTACCTCACAGAAGACGAGGAAGCCCAGCTTTTGGAGTCAGAAACCCTACGCAACGACGCCGCCGATGACCTAGTCATCGATGGCGGAGGCCCCAGGCAACCAGCCTTAATCGAAGCTCACACCACCGCCGAGTTGATGGAAGCCCTCGGACAGTCTGTGGACGCACCCCTGTGCCTCACCTGCGGTACGAAGATGCGCCCCTCAGGCTCCTGCTATGTCTGTGAAGGCTGTGGTGCAACGTCTGGGTGCAGCTAAGGCGAGAGATGACAACGCCGCGCTCAGCATCTCTTATGGTCCTCGCCTGCCTAGTCATGGGCTTAGTAAGTGGGTGCACCATTGGCGATGATTCACAGGTGGATCCAACCGAAGTGGGTAATACCTCGCCTCCCACGGCAACTCCTCCAAACCCATTACCACCGATCACATCGAAAGTGGTTCTCGATTGGGAGATGGCGCGTGTGTTCCTACCGCTTGATGAGTATGGCAATAGTGATGAGGAAGTGAATCTCCTTGCTGCCGCACAGGAGATTGAGTATGCACGATGCGTGACAGAAACACATGTGCTTACAGAAGAAACCCTAGCTCTTGTTGATTATGCTCTAGCTCTCATGCCGTATCAGGGAGAGTGGTTTTGGGGATTCTGGGACGCCGAGTTTATGACTCAGCATGGTTGGGAGCCGTTGATTGATTTCGTAGATCGGGGTGGCCTTTATGAGTCATACCGCTATTCGATCGCGTGTTATCAAACAGAGGAGTATCAAAGCTTATATCCGGTAACGCGATCACTTGTCAGCAATAATGAGAAGGTGAACACGTTCATCGAATACGCAGGGCAAGCGTGGGAGAGCACCATGGTTGACCCCCGATTCCTTTCCTTAGTAGCTCAGCGGGACGAGTGTGTCATTGCACAAGGCTATGAGGTGCAGACAATAGACGGTTTGGGTGGAGCAGCGATTCCGGAAACCTGGACACGTGAAGCAAGACAAACAGCAATCATGGTTACCGCCCAATGCAGTGATGATATGGATTTCGCTCAGAAAGCAGGTGATATTAATGCCACATATGAGCAATTGATCATCGAGAATCATGAGACGGAGCTTGAAGAAATCCGAGCTATCGCTCAAGACAGAGCCGACAGAGCTAAGAAGATACTCCAGGAAGCCGGGGTGCTGTAATCAGTACAGTGCTTGAGGTACAGTTAGTTATTCAGCTCATCTAGGCGGATGATTCTGTCGCAGATGTGGGTTAGCAGGGGGATGTCGTGGGAGACCAGGACTAGGGTGAGGTTGTCTTCGTCTTTGAGTTTGCGCAGAAGGTGGACGATGGTTGAGCGTACGGCGACGTCGAGGGAGGAGACTGGTTCGTCGGCGAGGATGAGTGTGGGGGAGGTGGAGATGGCTCGGGCGATGGCTACTCTTTGAC
>WQYJ01000243.1 GCA_009781325.1 Propionibacteriaceae bacterium
GGGGTCGGGACGGTGTTACCAGATTCCGTAGGACGACTAGGGGTCGGAACGGGGATACTAGATTCCGTTGCATGCGCAGCGCTTGGCTGCCTGGATTACTTCGTCCTCTTGGCGCGTGGCCTGACCTGAATATGGATCGGAGTGCCGGCGAAACCAATCTCTTCTCGCAGCCGGCGCTCGATGAAGCGTACGTAGCCGGCATCGAGATCGCCGGTGGTGAACAGGATGAAGGTGGGTGGGCAGGCGTGGGGCTGGGTGCCGAACAAGATGCGGGGCTGCTTGCCGCCGCGTACTGGATGAGGATGGGCGGCTACGAGCAGACCCAGCAGAGCATTCAGCTTTCCTGTCGGTACGCGAGTCTCCCAGCCTTCTAGGGAAATCTCGATCGATTTTGATAGCTTTGAGGTATTTCGGCCTGTCAGAGCAGAGATATTGATGGTCGGCGCCCATGCCATATGCGGCAAATCACGCTCAATTTCGCGATCCAGATAACGACGGCGCTCCTCATCGATCAAGTCCCATTTGTTGAAGGCGATCACCAGAGCCCGCCCGGCAGACTCCACCATCGACAGGATGCGAAGATCTTGCTCGGTAACCGGCTCGGAAGCATCGATCACCACCACACACACCTCGGCGCGTTCAATGGCTGTCTGTGTACGCAGCCACGCGTAATACTCATGCCCCGAAGCTTCTTTGACCCTGCGGCGAATGCCAGCCGTATCAACCATGTGATAGGTCTGGTCACCGATCGTGACGATCTCATCGACCGGGTCCACGGTCGTACCGGCAACATTATCGACCACAGACCTCTGCTCACCGCACAACCGATTCAGCAGCGATGACTTGCCCACATTCGGTTTGCCGACAATCGCCACACGCCGAGGCCCGTCATTCTCCTCTTCCTCTACGTCTGTATCAGGCAGTTTCTCGAGAATCGCATCCAGCAGATCCCCCGACCCGCGCCCATGCAACGCCGACACCGGCCACGGCTCCCCCAGCCCCAAGTTCCACATTGCGTACGCTTCAGCCTCTTGGTGAGGCCCATCGACCTTATTCGCCGCAAGCAGAACAGGTTTCTTCGCCTTGCGCAGCACGCGCACCACAGCCTCATCCTCATGGGTCACACCAGTGGTGGTATCGACCACAAAGACAACCGCATCAGCCATATCAATGGCCAGCTCAGCCTGCTCAGCTATCTGAGCAGCCATCCCCGAAGCATCAGGAGTCCATCCGCCGGTGTCAACCACAATGAAATCGCGCCCAGCCCACTCAGCGTCATAACTCACCCGATCCCTAGTCACCCCAGGAATATCCTGAATCACAGCCTCACGGCGTCCAAGCATGCGGTTCACCAACGTGGACTTACCCACATTGGGCCGCCCCACAACCGCCACCACAGGCCTCATGACACACTCCTTCAACCCCGTAAGTCTACCTAATCACAACACAGGCAGTTTGCTATCGATCGATTATCCTTGCTCCTGCCAGACGATTGCTTGACATGCTTGACACCGATTGATAGATTTTACTTGACTTACTTGACAGGACACTCCCATGACAATCGCTGAGGAACGTACTTCTACCGGACAACTCTCCGAACTTGAGCAAGCCCTCTTTGACCACCTCAAACAGCGATTGACAGGGCTTAACTTGAGTGAACTGGGTCCCCTAGATGCCGTGGCAGATCGAATGGTAGCCTCGCTGCCGCGCACAGATTCTGTCTGGAAAGACATCGCTGGCCCTGTTTACACCTCCCGCGGACTTCAGAAGTGGCTAGGGATTTCCCGTCAAGCCATCAGCCAACACGCAAAAGAGCGGCGAATCCTGAGGCTGATCACAGCAGACGGCATCTCAGTCTTCCCCGCATTCCAATTCGATGACCACGGTCATCGCCTACCCCATCTCAAGGATGTACTCGACATTCTTTACGAAGGTCTAGACGACCCCTGGACATGGGCCACATGGCTCAACACACCAATCCGCAATGGGGAAAGTTATGCAGACCGACTGCGCCAAGGTGAGTGGGAATCAGTACTAGAACAGGCCAGAGAGGATGCCTGGGCTTGGAGTCGTCCATGATTGACAACCCTGCCCTCGTTCCACCCACAAAGGACCTCACTTCGTTTCTTCACGCCGACCTTCAGGAAGGACACGTGGTTGTAGTTCCGACTCCACATTTCAGTGATCTGAGTCTTGCTGATGCTGATCAGAGACTTGACACCGATTCTTGAACCTCATAGAGAATCTGGGCGCTGTGGCGGAGGTCGGCTAGTTCGTCGTCGGGCAGTTCTGGGGTGAGGATGTGGGAGACTCCGTGTTCGCCGAGTACGACGGGAACAGACAGGCAGATGTCGTTGATGCCGTACCCTCCGAGCATTCGGGTTGAGCAGGTCATGATCGACTGTTCGTTGCGTACGATTGCCTCGACGATTCTCATAGTTGCCATGCCGATGCCATAGTACGTCGCGGTCTTGCCTTCGATGATGTCGTACGCAGCTCGCCGGGTTCGGGTCCTGATGTCATCGCGTACTTGCGGCCCGAAATCGACTTTGAACGCTTCGGATGCCTCGTCGATTCCCATGCCTGCGATGTTCACTAGACTCCAGGCTGGTACGGCGGAGTCGCCGTGTTCGCCGAGGATGTAGCCGTGGATGTCGCGGATATCGATCATGTCGAGGTGTTGGCTGATCAGGTGTCTGAAGCGTGACGAGTCTAGAA
>WQYJ01000244.1 GCA_009781325.1 Propionibacteriaceae bacterium
CCAAGCCCTTTTCCCGACTGCTAGCAGCGCTATCCTCCCTAGCACTAGTCATCGCACTTGCCGGGCAAAGTGCGCTCCTCATCCCCCAGGCCCAAGCATCACCGCTCACCGATCGCACCCTGCTCATGACGGTGAAGGTTAGTGACTCCCCGCCGGCAATCACCCTCGAGTGGGTAGGAAAGGATTACCCCTACGGCACCTTCATGGTCTACCGCAAGGCTAAAAATTCCACCGCTCCATGGGGGTTCCGCCTCGCGATGCTGCCTGGGACTGCCACGTCCTATACAGATACCGATGTGCAAGTGGGGCAAGTCTATGAATACAAAGTTGAGAACCCCAACATTTCAAACTACATGGCGTTCGCCTTAGCTGGAGTTAAGGTGCCCGCGGTGGAATCTCGAGGTACCGCCGTTGTTCTGGTGGAAGCTGAGGTCGCCGACGCTCTCCAAACCGAATTGAATACCTTCAAGATGGATCTCATCGCTGACGGCTGGAGCGTCATTCGCCATGATGTGTCACGTAACTCAACCCCAGAAGCTGCGCGAGCCCTTGTCCAGGCTGATTACAAAGCTGATCCGACCAATGTCCAGGCAGTAGTCTTACTGGGCCACATTCCCATCATCAAGACTGGGCATTCCTCCCCCGACGGACATACTGCGCGCGCCTTCGCTGCCGATGCCTACTATGGGTCCATGGGGCAGTTCACGGTGGATAGTTCCTCGATTCTTAATGACATTGAACTGCAAGTCGGCCGCGTCGATTTTTTCAATATGCCAGCTTTCTCCAAGAATGCCACCGAACTGCTGCGCCAATACCTTAACAAGGACCACAAATATAAGACTGGTCAACTCCCGACTACCAGGGATGGTCTCATTTCTGATGGCTTCGGGGTCACCTCGATTACTAACTCTTCCAATAGGAATGCTGAGCGGCTCTTCCCCGTCTTGTGGGGCGATGATGCTCGTGTTGATCGCGGATCATGGGCGACCTATCTGCCTAAGGAAACCTATACCTGGGGTCACCTTTCCGGATATGGGAGTTGCAGTTCGGTTGCGGCTGCCGGTGGAACAATGACAACCGCACGCCTCGCTACTTCGAAC
Source organism: Propionibacteriaceae bacterium (assembly GCA_009781325.1). Classification (GTDB taxonomy): domain Bacteria; phylum Actinomycetota; class Actinomycetes; order Propionibacteriales; family Propionibacteriaceae; genus WQYJ01. The sequence continues at coordinate 1,101 of WQYJ01000244.1, forward strand.
TATGGAATGATCTTTGGGCAGTCCTACGGCTCCTATTTTGGTGATTGGGATTGTACGAACAACGTGATGCGCGCTTTCCTTGGTATGCCTGAATACGGCTTGACGTGGTCGTACGTTATGACCGCGTTTTGGCACTACCATCACATGGGAATCGGTGAGACTGTTGGGTATTCCACCAGAGCAACCCAGAATAGCTTCCAGAACGGATACTCCCTCTATGGGGGTTATCCACCTAGTGTCAATACCAACCTCATGGGTGATCCCACGCTGCGGATGTATCCCGTACTGCCCGTCACGAACCTGAGTGCACGAATAGTGTCCGGTTCCTCGACAGTGACATGGACTGCATCAGACGAACCCGGAGTTGAGAGCTACTACGTCTACGGAGCCGCGAAGGAAGACGGGCCGTACACCCGTCTGGGCATCACCTCATCCACCTCGTACACCTACAACAATTCCGGGTCGATCACTCACTTTATGGTGCGCGCCTCGAAACTCACAACCACTGGGTCGGGCAGCTTCTACAACCTCTCCCTTGGAGAAATCGTCAAAGCAACGACCTTGGCCCCTGGAACCTTCACACTGACCTATGACGCTGCGGAGAACGGTGGTGCAACAACAGCTCAGGCTGCAGAAGTGTTCAACGGTACGCTGGCGAGCTTGACACCCACCGCGACAAAGACTGGATGGACATTCCTCGGATGGAATACCAATAAGGACGCAACCACAGCGCTGGCGAGCTACACGATGCCGTCAGCCGATGCTACCCTGTACGCCATTTACTCCAAGACACTGACTGTTACGCTGAAAGACTTCAACCAGACAGCAGCCGCCACGCGAACTGTTCCGGTGACGATCTACAACAAGGCTACCTCCGGAAGTGCAACCCTTCCTTCCGTGAACACCTACACAGGATGGACCTCACGCGGCTGGAGTACGGCGATCACTGGGAATTCCTCGGTCACAGTAACTTCAGGTGCCTACACAGTCTCCGCTGATTCCACACTTTATGGGGTCTATCAACGTACGCTGACTCTGACCTATGACCCCGATGGAGGAACCCCGACTCCGGCAGCGTGGACGGGAATCCAGTACACCAACTCCTATAACATCTCCGCCACTGTTAACCCATCGATGACACTGGCGCCTGAGATTACCAAGAAGGGATTTGTCTTTGATGGATGGGTCTCCAGTGCCTCCGGTGCTAAGCACGCGGCCGGAGCGACCGTGGCGCCGTACACCGACACGACAATGAAAGCATCGTGGACGCACGAGTCGGTCGCCCAGTTTACGTTGACCTATAACGCTGCACAGAACGGCGGGACCACCACCGCGGCCACAGTACAACTGACCGCCGGGGCAGCCGTACCGCTGACACCGACGGCAACCAAGTCCGGGTGGACCTTCGTCGGCTGGAACACCAACAAGGATGCGACCACGGCCTTGACCTCGTTGACCATGGGAACCTCAAATACCACTGTGTATGCGATCTTCTCGAAGACGCTCACAGTGACACTGAAGGACTACAACGGAACCGCGGCTGCTACTCGTACTGCGTCAGTCAGGATCTATAACACTGCCACCTCAGGTGATGTGACTATTCCAGCGGTGAACA
>WQYJ01000245.1 GCA_009781325.1 Propionibacteriaceae bacterium
CGACAATAGTCACCGGCACACCAAAGACAGCTCCGGCGAAAGCCAGACTCTGAGAATGATTACCGCGGCTGGCGGAGATCACGCCACGAGCCGGCCCGGCCTCGACCAAGTGAGTCATGTAGGTAAGACCACCGCGCACCTTAAAGGCGCCCGTCGGGTTGTGGTTCTCGTGCTTGATCCATGTCTCAGTGCCGGTGGCCTGTTCGATCAGTGGCCACCGGTAGGCGGACGAGACCGGCACATGAGCACCAACAATTCGGCGGGCACTTGCCAATTTGTCGTGGGTCAAGGCAAAAAGACTTTCATCCATAAGTCCAATATCCTAGTCAAAACAAGGGGACGGTTCCGGTGTTTTCTGCGAGACACCGGAACCGTCTCCTTGTTTTTTTGTGGACCTAGCTGGACAGTTATCAAACTTTGGCATTGCTCTAAAACCGCTTGTCAGGAGCCTATCCCATATCCGCAAGGGTGAATCTCAGCGCTCTTCAGAGCTGAAAAACACCGATATTCCAGGCCTAAATCGGAGAAAAGTCGAAAGTCCTCAAACTCTTTGGCTCCAAGTCGTGTCTGACACTAGCCTAAATGAGTGCTACCTGGGATCCATCGAATCGTCTTGCCCAAGACACGGTGTTGCTGACAGGGCGATCATCCAACGTCATCTCCAGACAGTTCGCCCGCCTGTGCCAGTTCGCGCAGCTTGGCTTCTAGCATCTGCTTATCCGGCAAATGAAGTTGATATTCAGCAACCATAGCCGGGGAGAGTGTGCGGCTCATCGCATACTCCACGACCGTGTCATCTTTGTCCTGGCATAGAATGAGACCGACAGAAGGGTTCTCCGTGCCTTTTTTGACATCTCGGTCCAGAGCTTCCAGGTAGAACGAGAGTTTCCCGAGATGCTCCGGTTTGAACTTGCCCCGTTTGAGCTCAATGGCTACTAGGCAAGCCAAGCCGCGATGGTAGAGCAGTAGATCGATGGGAAAGTCTGACAAGCCAACTTGCACTCGGTACTCTTCACCAACATAGGTGAAATCTCGCCCGAACTCCAAGATGAACTGCTTGAGGTGAGTAATAATGGCTCGCCTCAGATCGATCTCACAGTGTTCTTCAGGTAGTTCCAAGAACTCCAGCGAGTAGCTATCGCGAAGTACCGAAAGCTGCGGACGCTGCTCTATGAGAAGCTGATGCTTCTCTGTCGAGAGCGCGATCCGCTCGAACAGCATTGAATCGATTTGCCGCTCAAGGTCGCGTTTACTCCAGTGTTCGTTGGCGCACTGGCGTAGATAGAACTCTTTGGCTTCGTCAGTCTTAACCATGGACATGATGATGAGGTTGTGTGTCCAAGGGATTTCTCGCACCAGTGGTGCGAGTTTTTCATTATTTGAATACAAATCGTAGAACTGACGCATCCGCCAGACATTGGAAGCGGAAAAACCCTGAATGCCTGGGAATAGTCGCTGCACATACTCAGAGAACTGCTGGATCACCCCTTCGCCCCAAGTGCCACTACGTAGACTGGCGCTGATGTACTGACCAATGTCCCAATACATGCCAATCAACTCACGGTTAACAGCCCGGTAGGCGTTGAGCTTGGCTCTCTCAATGATCCCGACTAACTCGTCGAAGCTGGCAGCCAGCCCCAAGGGAACAGTCTCTGGCACAGTTACGTGGGATACTTCTCGCACCAGTGGTGCGAGAATCTCATCGCGTCCTGCCAGATCAGCCATGGCAATCTCCTTTTGAACAGATCCTTAGTGGTGGAAACTGTATCGGAGGACTCCGACAAATCCTTTCAGTCAAATGAGTAATGGATCCCACTGCCGAATAGATTTAACACGAACACCAGGCGTAAAGAAGCATAGGACAGATGAAATGAGTTGACTGAGAACACCTCTGGCAACGATGCTGAAGACGATTGGGCCATGGGGTCGGGGTCGATTTGACACGTTTTCAATCGTCGAAACTTGGTTCCTCGGGTGATAGCCAGTCTGCTCTGGGTTAGGTACTTAATTCAGAAAAACGAGCCAATCGAACCAGCCTCCTCGCACTTGAGCTGCGAAATCTGCATCGCGTCGTCAATCGGACGAGGGCTGGTTCTTGCGTCGACTCAACGAGAAGCGTCAGTGTGATCCTGCTGCTGGACGCTCGCTTTAGCACCGAGCGCAAGAGTCATCCGCCGAGCGCAGCGGTCATCCACGCTCACCCCGTCATCGGCGCGGTCCGCCACCTCGAAGTCGAATGCCAACGTGTGGTCGGATGCTAGTGTCTGCCTCTTGGGTAGTGGAGAATTGGATTCATGGCAGTCATGCAAGGTTCTGTGATGCTCCGGCCAGCGAGACTGGCCCTTCTTCTAGATGGCCCCTCAGTGGATGAGGTCCGCATGGCCGTCCGCTCTGCCGTCACTGCCTGGGGTGGCATGTATTGGCCGATTGCCGATCTTGCTCGCGGATCTGGCCATGTGGACCTGTTCGAGCGGTTGTCGGTCGATGCTCTTTGGCCGATTGCGCAGACTGATCGAGCACTGGAGTTAGCTGGAATGAGCGGTTTCCGCTGGTAGCCGTTCGGCCCATACGGCCCATTTGATCCCCCCAGCGAAGACACGGCGCTGAACGTGCGCACCGCTGAAATGACGACGCTCACCGATCCCGAAGGCGGGGTGATGGTGC
>WQYJ01000246.1 GCA_009781325.1 Propionibacteriaceae bacterium
CTCATCGTCATCGGGTGTTGCACCAACCTCAGCGACCACCATCTCGACCTCATAGGGCTTCTCCATCACAGCCGAGAAGATCGCTCCCAACAACTGTGCGTAAGCCCCCGCCAGCATCCGACCGGTCACATCACGGCGATCATAGGCGTACCCGCGAATATCAGCGTGGCGGATACCGGCGACTCGCAGAGACTCAAACTCGTTGTAGCGCCCCACCGCAGCGAAACCGATACGATCATAGAGCTCCCCCATCTTGTGAAGAGCCTTCGAACGATTCTCCCCAATGAAGAGGATCCCATCGGCATACCTCGCAACAATAACCGAGCGCCCCTTGGCGATCCCGGACCGGGCAAACTCAGCGCGGTCTTTGACCTGCTGTTCAGGGGAAACATAGAACGTGGGTTGGCTCATAGCTTGGCCTCCGGTCCATCGGGACGAACAGCGCGCTTGGCAAGAACACGATCAGTAATAGCCGCTACTTGGGCTTCCTCAAGCTGGATTGCCCCGTCAGCGCTCACCGAGATCAAGACAGGATAGATTTTCCGCAGCACATCCGGCCCACCGGTGGCCGAATCATCATCAGCAGCATCGAAGAGAGCCTGAATTGCCATCACCGCAGCATCATCCATCGTGGCCTTCGCCCTATACAGCTTCTTCAACGACCCCTTGGCAAACAACGAACCCGAACCAACAGCGAAATACCCGGTCTCCTCATAGCACCCGCCGGTGGGGTCGTACGAGAAGATTCTCGCTTTGGCTTGATCACGATCCCAGCCCACGAACAACGGCACTACCACGAAACCCTGGAGAGCCATCCCCAGGTTCCCGCGGATCATCGACGCCAACCGATTAGCTTTGCCGTTCAGTGTCAGCGCAGTCCCCTCGATCTTCTCGTAGTGCTCCAGTTCAACGCGGAACAGCTTGACCACATCGATCGCGATACCTGCCGACCCTGCGATGCCGATCGCTGAATAGTCGTCAGCGGCAAAGACCTTCTGGATGTCGCGCTGTGCGATCATCGATCCCATGGTGGCGCGGCGGTCCCCAGCCAGGATCACTCCCTTGGCTGTTGCCACCGCCACAATCGTGGTCGCCATCGGGGAGAACTCTTCTGCCCTGTGTTGTCCGGGCCGTACTGGCAGCAGTTCAGGCGAGCACCGCCCGAGAAACTCGGTGAAGGAGCTCGTCGGGTCCGCCAGGAATGCCCGTGTCGTCTCATCTGTATTCATCGGGAACAATCCTACTGCCAAGAGCGATTACTCATTACCAGCCTCGACACCGCGGGGGCGAGGCCCGTCATAGTCCTCACCGTAGGCCCCCGGTGCCGGTCGGCGGCGCTTGAGCGGTGCCTGGACACCGTCAGCGAGTCTGCGGGCATGGATGATGAACCCTGTGTGCCCTCTGCCGGCGTGGCCGGGGCGTACGGCTAATCCTTCGGCATGCCATTCGCGTACGTTGACTTCCACACAACGCGGCTCAACCCAGCCCCCGTGAGTACGAATGGTGTCCATCGTCAGGCTCATTTGTGTCGTCGTGGCGACATAAACGCATAGAATCCCACCGGGTTCGAGGGCCTCATGAACAACGTCGATGCACTCCCAGGGAGCCAACATATCGAGTACGACGCGGTCCACCTTTTCGCCGCCATAGGTTTCAACCAGATCACCAACGCGCAGACACCACCCTGGGTGCTCCTCACCAAAGAACTGATGAACATTCTTCGCAGCGGTCTCGGCGAAATCTTCACGGCGCTCATAGGAGTACAGCATCCCCATTGGTCCGATGGCACGCAGCAGCGACACCGAAAGCCCACCCGACCCAGCACCTGCTTCCAGCACCCGAGCTCCGGGGAAGATGTCAGTAAACATCAGAATGTACGAAGCGTCCTTCGGATAAATCACTGTGGCACCCCTGGGCATCGACACAGTGAACTCCTCCATGACCGGGCGAGTGACGACATGCTGTGCCCCCAGTGTGGAGGTCGCTACCATGCCCTCTTGGCCACCAATAAGGTCGTCATGGTTGATGATTCCCTTGGTGGAATGGAACTGCCCTCCAGCCTTCAGCTTGATGGAATAGCGCCGACCCTTCGTGTTGGTCAAGGAGATGCGCTCCCCGTCAACAAGTGGACCTCTGCGTACACCTGAATAGGGCGGCTCCACGGGAATCTCTGTCATTGTTTACCTCACCGAAAAGTATCTGGCTTGTGGATGATGCACGATCAGCGCATCGGTGGATTGCTCGGGATGGAGTTGATACTCCTCGGACATCGTCACACCGATCGTCTCAGGCTTGAGCAAGCCCATGATCATCGTTCGCTGCCATAGGTCCGGGCACGCGGGATAACCCAGAGAATAGCGGGCTCCCTGATAGCGCTGATGGGCGATCATTTCGGCCTTGTCATCAGTCAGCGGAGTCAATCCCATCTCAGTTCTTATGTGATCATGCCACATCTCCGCGAATGCTTCCGTCAATTGTACGGACAATCCATGCAGTTCGAAATAGTCCCGAAAAGAACCATCCTTGAATAGTTGATCAGCCCGGCGACCAATCTTCTCCCCTACCGTCACCAACTGAAGTCCCAGCACATCCACTCCGTTGGAACGAGCCTCAGACTCATCACGGAAGTAATCAGCGA
>WQYJ01000247.1 GCA_009781325.1 Propionibacteriaceae bacterium
GCGCTAGACGCGGGCAAAGACGTACCACCTGTCTCGACTTTCGGTGGTGTCGTGTTCACTTCAGCGAAGTCTTCATCAGTTTGTACAGGACCCCACTCGTCACCACCAGGCTTGCGGATTGGCCTGTTCTGTTCATTGACGGGGTTGCCTTCCGCCTGCGCAGTGTTGATGATGTCCTTCTTGCTTCCGTGGGCTGCTGTATTCGTCACTTTATCGACTGTGCACATATAGAATGCATACTCCCCTGGCAGGAGAAGGTCGCTGACTCCGGATAGCTGGCAGTCCCTGTTGATGAACCCGAGCCCACCAGCGTCGAGGTCCTCACGGATCAGGACAACATCAGCCATCGGTACGTTGCCGGTGTTCTGGACGATGACCAACCACTCTGCACTGGTGCGGAGTGGCACCGTCGTTGCCTTCACCCAACCAGCTGGCGGGAGAGACAGGTCTGCCATCACGAACCCGGGGTCTCCAGGCTTGACACAGCCCGTGCCCTTTGCACACACCCACTTGGCCAGATCCAATGCAGGATTGATTGGAACCACACCTGCATCAATGGTCGGATTGATGTACGGTGCCCGGATCTGGGCTCGATATGCCGCAGGTACGCTGGCGTCGCTGGATTCGACCAAGTTGTCAGCCCCGAGACCCAAGGTGAAGACCGCTGAACGTGCCACATCCTGATCCGAGACTGTGAAGTTCGCATCAGAGTCTGTCGCGACTGGGCCTGTCACAGCCTTCGTCCACATGTACCCTGGCGGTAGCTCAAACTCAACATGGTATTCGCCGGCTGGAAGAAGATCGAACCAGTAATAGCCATTTGCGTCGGTCACGGTGACCAACTCTGTCGCACTTGGGCTAATCACCGGATCCCCCTGATCATCAAGGAGTCTCACTGTCACATCCTTAATGGGTACTTCGCCCAGATCCTGTTGACCGTTGAGGTTGGCATCGATCCACACATAGTCACCGACTGCGAAGGCGATCGAGTTCACCTCTGCTGTTGACTCGTTGGATTCCCTTGGCGGATATGGACCATCTGCCCCATTGGGACGAGGAATATCATTGCCATCTTCATCAATCGGGGTACCCATAGCAGTCGCAAAGTTGACGACATCCTCGCCAATGTTATACACCGGCTCAGCCGAAACTGGATCGGCTGCTGCCGAGAAGCCCACGGCGAACGGATTGGTGTTCGTCACCACTGGCGTCATCGCGATGAAGGCGATCGACTCGCCAGGATAGAGCCACGGAACCGGGGTGACAAACGGTGTAATCACCAGGGTCTCGGTCCTCATGGTCAGCGGCAACATATAGTCGATCGTGATATCGCTTGAGATGTGTACATCCTTGAGGATGGTGTCACCGATGTTCGAGACAACAAGCAACCATTGAGCAGAAGTTCCATAAGGTACGGTGGTTTCCTTCACCCAACCCGAGTCGGGGGCCCCAGCCTGGACTCGGAGCAAACCGCTGTCCGTGCTGACTCCAGATAGAGTTCTGAGGTCCCGAGGCACTGTGCAACCGGTACCTTCATCGCAAACCCACTTCGTCAGTTTGATTTCGGGTTCTGGTGCGACCGTGTTGACCTCCGCTGTTGAGGAGTTGGATATCAACTTAATCTCATTGCCATCGGCATCGGTAATGGGGGTGGTCGAACCATCAGGATTCACAACCACTAACACACCCTCGGCATTAGCCCCATTGACAACATCCTCACCCTCATTGTAAACAGGCTCGCCCCAAACATTGTTGGTTTGCCCGTTGTCACCCACAACGTAGGCTGCTGTGTTGGTGACATACTCAGTGAAGCAGTGGAATAGTGTCGATTCACCTGGAAGCAAGAGGCGTCCCGGAGTGAGATCTGAACATGAGAGCGCGCCCGCTCCCAAGGAATTGACATATGCATCGTCAACGGTGACACCAGAGAGGGCAGCCTGCCCTGTGTTCGTCACCACGATCAGCCATTCGGCCCCGGTGTTGTAATCCACCGTTGTCTCCTTCACCCAGCCACCGGCAGGCCTACCCTGAGTGACCCCAGTAGCGGAAGAATATCCAGCCAGGGTCACAAGATCAGCTCCGGTTGGGTCGGAACAATCAATCCCGATTGCGCATACCCACTTAGTGAGTTTGAGTCCGCTCTGAGGCAGAATCACACCCGCATCAATGGTTGGGTTAATGAACTGAGCCCTAATCTGGCTCTTGTAATTCGCTGGCACCGAAGCGTCATCAGCCGGTACGACATATGACGCCGACTCGGAGAGGGTGAAGACCTCACTTCGACCCGTCACCTGACTGGCATTGGAGTCCGTACGAGCATCGCCAGTAAAGGCGGTTGTCCACAGGTATCCATTCGGCAGGGAGAACTCAATCTGATAATCACCAGCTGGGAGAAGATCGAACCAGTAGTAGCCATCTACGTTCGTCACTGTCGACTTCAATTCATGACCGTCAGCGTCCAGCAGCTTGACTACAGCCCTGGGAAGCGGCTTCTCACCAGGTGTCTGCTGCCCGTCCTTGTTGTCATCGAACCACATATAATCGCCTACCGCGAAGGAGAGGGTGTTGACCTCAGCTGTCGAATCATTCGAATAGAC
>WQYJ01000248.1 GCA_009781325.1 Propionibacteriaceae bacterium
TGAGTGGGAATTTTCGGTCTGGGAATCGTGATCAGGGTTTCCTGTTGCCACCGTCGATGGCTGACTGGTTGCCGCAGGATCATTTCGTGTGGTTTGTTATTGAGACAGTGGATCAGTTGGATCTGTCCAGGTTTTATGACGCGCATCGTGGGGATGGTATTGGTGGGAAGGCTTATGATCCTCAGGATATGGTCACGTTGTTGGTGTATGCGTATTGCTCTGGGGTGGTGTCCAGTCGCAAGATCGAACAGCGCTGTTGGGAGGATGTCGGGTTCAGGGTCGCAGCAGCGGGACTGATCCCCGATCATGTGACGTTATGTCGGTTCAGGTCTCGTCATGAAACCGCGTTGGAGCAGGTGTTCGCGATGGTGTTGCGTCTGTGTTGGGGGGCGGGTCTTCTGGAGTCGAATGTGTTAGCTGTTGATGGGACGAAGATGAAAGCGAATGCGTCTCTGTCAGCGAACCGTACCGCTGAAGTGTTAGCACGCCAGTTGTTGGAGTTGGCTGAGCGTTTAGATGCTGAGGATGATCAGTCGGCGCCTAACGATGGTGACCCACGGTGGCGGGAAAGAGGCGAAAACAGACGTCAACGAATCCGTCAAGCGTTAGCTGATTTAGAGGCTGAGGCAGCATCGCATAGTTATGAAGCGAAGATGGAACGCCGTGGTGAACAGCAGACTCGAACTGGTCACAAGCCTAAGGATCGTGGACCCTCTGCTGGCACGAAGGCTCGTTATGTTCGCACGAATGCGAACACCACGGATCCGCAGTCTCGTATCATGGCCAGTACTCGCGGGTTCGTTCAAGGCTATAACGCCCAAGCTGTCGCTAATGGTGCACAGATCGTGGTCGCAGCTGATGTGTGTTCTGTGGTGACTGATCATTCCCAGTTCATTCCCATGATTCAACGCGCCACCAACAATCTGCTGGTCGCAACCGATGGTGAACCTGAACCCTCAACGAGGATGACCCTGCTCGCTGACGCGGGATACTTCAGTCTCGGCAACGCGAAAGCTTTCCCTGACCATGATGTGTTGATTCCCACCAGCAAACCCCGTCACATGGTGGAAACCAACCAGGAAAACCACCACCGTAACCAGGTGCTATCCCAGGTGGAGAACAACCAAATCACCATCCCACAAGCAGTCACCCAACTGGGGTTGTCCCGCCGTAGCGTCTATAGGCTACTACGACAACGCCAAATAGATCCCGACACCGCCACTGCGACCATGGCTCAACGATTAGCCACCACAGAAGGCAAAGCCATCTATATGCAACGCTCAGTGATCATCGAACCAGTCTTCGCTCAAATCAAACACAACCTCGGCATCCGAGGATTCACCCGGCGAGGACTCACCCCAGCACGATCCGAATGGAGCTTCATCTGCGCCTGCTATAACATTCGCAAACTCTACTTCATTCAACGAAAACCCAACCCGAACACCACCACACCACCCAGATCACCAAGAAAACCAAGTCCGGCAAGCCAGGAAACCCCCACCCAATGCCCGAACCAACTCCAAACACCCCCACACCACCCCAAAGCCAGATCATGTATAAATAGGTAGCAGCCTTCCCCATCATTCACATAATCACCGTGCAACAGCCTCCTAGCCCCATGGCACGCTAGCACGATCAAAAACTCAGAACGTAAAGGCAACCTTGCCATAGTTCAGCCCGAGGTCCGGTGACACCTGAAGTTCGACATCCTCCGGATTCTGTGCCGTAAACCCAATAAGGAAAGTCACAGACTCACCATTGGGGATATAGGGGTCCGACGGCCACTTAATGTCGCTACCCGCATCCAAGAAGGCTTCACCATCGACTCCCCCTGACGTAAGGAAGGACCTAAACAGGAATTGCATTGTGTCTCCGGAATTGTTCACCATGGTCACCTCAAACCTGAGGGCAGACCATCCTTCTGGTACTTCAACATAACTTGATGGTGTGATTACTTCAGGAGCTGACACCTTTATCGTCGTACCGTCATCCCATGTTGCGGTTTCTCCAAAGCGATAGGTCGCTATGACCCCGTCACCATTCGAGGGCGAGTTTGACCCATCACTAGGTTGCCCTGAGCATCCAGCAAACAAGGAAATCAAAACGGACATTGCAATCGTCAAAGCGATTCTGTTACGAGTTTTCATATGAAAATTCTAGGTACGAGCCGTCGTATCTGATAGCAGTGTACGCAATGTGGATACAGGGCAACGTGGGGATGAGTTTGGTGTATTGGCTTACCACACCGTAAATGTGCACATTATGCTTTAACTATCCTCGCACTCTCCTACTGACAGAGCCTTGTTGGCGACCACGGGAAGAGCACAGAAAATGTCGTAGGTGCGTGCTAGAACATTAACCATGGTGGCACCTGTAGTAAATGAAGACTCGACTGGATGGGACAGGATCTGTTTTGGAAGTCCAGAGCTGATGCACACACCTAGTCATGGCAAAGACGTAACCCCGGCGATATAGCCGAGGCTAGGGATCGTTCCGGGGTCTTCGCTAGACATTTTACAAGATGAGGAAAGCAATGGCAATAAGAGCTAGTCGGCAGCAGTGGGATGACACCA
>WQYJ01000249.1 GCA_009781325.1 Propionibacteriaceae bacterium
ACTCAACCCAGGGTTCTTTCCAAGTCCACACATTGGCCGCCGGGGGTCCTGCACCTACGGCGCAGGATGACCTGGGGGCGGGTGCGTATGTGTGCCTAACACCTAGGAATCCCTGACTAATGTGCCAACAGCCTAGTCCCCTTTCGTCCCAAACAGCCTAAGTTTATGATGTTGGGCCAGGCCCTTTGGTACACTCCACACCACGCTTGATATGCCAAGGCCCTAGATGCTCGCACTCCAACCGTCGTACTCTCCACCTGGAACTCCTAGGAGTACGGCCTCGAAAAACTCCCGTGCCTGGCGTACGGTTTCGGCATTGACTACAGCGTCGAATTGCTCGGCGATGACTACCCAGGTTCCGTCACCGCTGTTTGAGGCTACGACATCTTGGAGTGCCCAGCCGGCGGCGCTGATCTTTTCAGCGACCGCTCGAGCGGATGCTTCATCAGACACGTAAAGATAGTGGTCCCAGTGCCGTGGTTTGGTTAGATCGGCTCCATAGGAGAGAAGTGACTTCAGTACCTCGTCATCATCGGCGTTGCCGGATGACTCGAATGTGGTGTTGCCAAACTCAGATAATCCCATGTGGCTGAGTATAGCCTTGTTGGCTATTATTCAACCCTTGTAAGTAGCTGGTGTCTGAGCAACCTCGTGTTGGTTTGCGAGTTTGCGGTCGAATGTCCAAAGCGGAATAGCGTTTTCTGCTCTGGCGTATTCAGCCATGAGACAGTCTTCAAAGGAGAGCTTGGGATGGGAGGTCCAATGGGTGAGGGCAGCCTGCAATAGCTCGGAGTGGGATTCAATGTTGGGTAAGTCAATGATGTCAGCAACTACCTCTGCGATGTGAGCTCTGCTAATGCCATAGTGCCTGTCTAGGGCAAAGATCAGCTCGACAAAGACGTAATCTGACACGACGAAAACCATCCCTGCGGTGGACACCAGACTCAGTGCTCGGGCATGGAGATCCGGAGGTGTTTGGGTTACTAAGCGCAGTATGACATTGGTGTCAAGAGATGATCGGGACACTTCAGGATCTCGGTTCCCGATTTTGATAGAAGGCTCGGGGATCTTCGAGCGGTGGAGTGGCGGGATTGACTAATGCAGACACCTTGGCGGCAATGCGGCTAAAGCCCTCGTCGATGGATTCGGCTTTTCGCATAGTGAGGATCTGATTGGACTCATCGAAGTCAATGGTAACTCGATCTCCAGGTTTCAAGTCAGCCTGGTGTCGAAGCGAAGCTGGGATCACTAACTGCCCTTTTGTGGACATCACCGCAATGGGCATGAGGACTCCTTACCTGAAATGATGTCTTACCTTTCCTATTCAGCTTACCATGGTTATTTGGTAAGTCGGAAACTGTTTCTTAGAAGGGTGGTGGTTCTTCCCTCAGCATTTGGCAGAAGGGTTTGGGGGTGAGGTCGGTGGTGTGTCCTCACTCCCCGACGTTAATGATGTCATCGTCGACATACCAGCCGTTTGCGGTGCCTTCCTCGGCAATAGCTTCTGCTTGGATTGCTGCCAGGAGGGTGGACAGTTGGGCGGTGGCCCGAATTGTGGTGATGTTCGACATGCCACCATTCACCAGTGTGGTGAACAGTTGGATGGCTTCTTCTGTGCTTTCGAACATGTGTTCGAGTCTACACTATTCTGCTGACTAATTCTACTCAGAATCGGGTTATCCACAAGGAAAAATATTCTTTTCTTGTTCTGTGGATAAGTTGCAGTTTTGTTAGTTGTGGTTGGGTCCATACTTCGGCTGCCGGGGGTCCTGCCTGCGGCAGGATGACCGGGGGTGGGGCCCTATGACCGGGGTTGGGTTTTCATGCCAGCCGGGCTAGTCGGGGGTTGCTTCGGTTGGGGTTGCTGGGACGTAGTTGATCCACTTTTCTCTTCTGACCATGGAGGCGAGCATGATGGGTAGTACTGCCATGGCTACCCAGATGGCTAGGGGGACCCAGGTGTGGGCTGCGAAGTCGACTCGTACTAATTCTCCCCTGGTGGCTGCTGCGATTCGGTCTTCGAAACTGCGGGGGCCGATTATTTCGCCGACGATGCGTGTCCCGATTCCGGCGATGAGTGCTCCGAGAACTGCGATGAGGGTGACTAGCCAACCTAGTCGCTTGAAAAGCACCCACGAGGTGATCCCGACGATGAGCCCGCCGACTACGGCAATCAGTGAGTAGACCACGTCGATAGAGACGAGTTGCGCCAGACCAGATTCAGGGATTCTGGCTCGGAAGTCTTCGCCGATTTCATAAGCAGGCAGAACGACCGTACGGTTCCAGATGATCCCGGACACCACAGCAACCACAGCAACGGTACCAGCGTAGACACCCCACCAGGGGCGGGTACGCCGCCATCGTGAGATGGAATCCAACTTGGTCATTATGCAGCTCTCCCGAGCTCTACGCTACTGGCACCCAGCAGCGCCTTCAAATCCGAGATTAACTCCATCGAGGCATTCACCTTATCGGAGAGCCGGAAGATCTTCGTATGATGTGAATTGATCATCTTGAACCACACCTGCGAAGTGCCCGGGTACGACTCGAGTGTC
>WQYJ01000250.1 GCA_009781325.1 Propionibacteriaceae bacterium
CCAGGGAACCAGACACGCCCATCAGGAACAAACACCCGAACTATCAACAACCACCATTCATAACCAACGCTGGTTCACCACATCACAAACAGGCTCGGTGGATTCGGGATAATTTGACACCCCTCGAGGGTGTCAAATTATACGTCCCCATGACAGCGGGCAGCGTGATGCTCGGACACCCGGCTTTTTCTCTTATCCCCGGGTACCGAAGGTGTCGGCGTCGATGACGTAGCGGTAGCGGACCTTGGAGTTGATGACGTTCTGCCAAGCCTCGTCGATTTGGTCTGCTCCGATCTTCTCGATGCGGGGGCGTACCCCATGCTCGGCACAGAAGTTAAGCATTTCCTGGGTCTCGGCGCATCCGCCAATCTGCGAACCCTGCATGGTGCGCTGGGGCAGGAGGGATCGTACCTGAATCATGACAGGATCGCCGGGCATTCCCACATTGATCAGGGCGCCGGTTGGGGTGAGTGCGCCAATGTAGCCGGTGAAGTGCTCGGTCGTGGACACCGTACACAAGATCATGTCGAAGGTGGACCTGAGGCGAGCGAAGGTGCCCGGCTCGCTGGCGGCATAGTAATTCTGAGCACCGAAAGCCAGTCCGTCGGCACTCTTGGACATGGTCTGAGAGATCACAGACACATCAGCACCCATCGCAGCGGCGATTTGCACGCCGACGTGGCCAAGCCCACCCAGACCGACGACGGCAACCTTCATACCGGGAGCGACCCAGCGCTTCAGAGGTGAGTAGGTTGTGATCCCGGCGCAGAGAAGGGGCGCAGCTTCGTCAAGTGCGATGGCGTCGGGAATGTGGAAGACAAAGCGCTCATCAACTGTGATGGCCTGGGAGTACCCACCATGGGTGGGGTTGCCAAACTTGTCGATGGAGTCATAGGTCCAGATGGTCTTCTCGCAGAATTGTTCACGGCCGTCGAAACAGTAGCCACATTCCCCGCAAGAATCGACCATGCATCCCACGCCGACGCGGTCTCCGGGCTTAAACTTTGTCACCTGCGAACCCACCTCGCGAACAACACCCGCGATCTCGTGACCAACAACGATCGGATAGGTGACAGGTCCCCACTCTCCGCGTGCTGTGTGGATGTCCGAATGGCAGATCCCCGCATGGGCGATGTCGAAGAAAACATCTGTGGGGCCCGGTTCACGCCGCTCGATACTCAAAGGGCGGCAGGGGCTGGTCGATGACATAAAGCCGTACGCATTGGTGAGCGACATGAAAACTCCTTATCTGATGTGTCCAGACGGACATCCTCATTCTTCCACGTTTTGTGGTGTCAGGGGTGGGCAGATTACAGGTGGGCAGATTACAGGGGCTGGACCCCTACGGTACCAATCAAGTAATCGCGGTAGGTCTGGGATGCCCAGCGGTCGTGCCAGCCTTCTACTTCCTTGTGTCGTTCTTCCATGTGCAACCGGGCGACGACCTCTGCATTGTTGGGCTGGGACATGAAGTGGTCCAGGGATGCCAAGGAGAACTCTGCACGGCGTACGTCAAGGAGCTGCTTGGCATCCAAGCGAGCTGCGTACCAGTCTGAATTCAATACGGCTTCAGCGGTGAATAGGGCACGGAAGGGCTCAGAGTCGATGGTCCAGCCCTCCTCCGAGACACCATCGGCCATTATTTCGAGCAGAGCCTTGAGTGCTGGGCATGCATACGCGATCGTCCCATCATCGATGTAGGACCTGGCCACGCGCGTGTGGGTGATGACCATGGTCCTAATGGAGTCCACGAACTGCTCCATATCCTGGGTTTCAGGGCGCAACATTGCCTCAGGGAAGACGACGTCCGGATGCATAAAGATGCGTCCGAAATAGCGGATCGTGAAACGCTGGGTGATGCGGTAACCCAGGCGGGATGCCAGGATTTTCTCGCCCTCAAACTCGAAATCGGACACCGGCTCAAGGGCACCTTCGGCGATGAGGTTCTTTGCGTTGCGTTCCTTCTCAGTCATCCGGGAGAACAACTCAGGGATCAACAAGGAGATATCGTGGTCCACTCGTACGGTCGGGCCGATCATTCCAGCGGAAGAAAGCCACCCATCGTATCCGCAGAGTGCGAAGCCCACGAAGGCAGCGTTCAGGTCGAAGATGGCGGGCAAAGCGTTGAAGGGTCCCTTGGTCATCGCGCCTTCGGAGCCTGCTCCTGTCGTGGACGGTGACTTTCCGGTCATGGATGAGATGAACTCCATGAAGAGTTCGGGTAGGTCCATGTAATGCAGGGGGTTGTAGCAGCACAGTGCTGGTACTTGGCCCTCGTGTATGTTGTTGCGGCGTCCGGCAGCAACCACATCAACTGGCAGGGAGAAGGGCTCAGTCATGGACACCTGGTGATAGAGGCGCGACGCGACCTCAGCGGTTGCGGTTGCCCTCGGGTTGGCCAGGTCTGGGCGGGGTTGGAGGTACCTTGGGTTCTTTGAGGGTACGCCACCTACCAGCCGCGAATGGTCGGAGGCAACGAAATAGGTGGGCGACGAAGATGACGCCGCTCGCGCCAAAAGTTCCTGCATCCAGGGGGTGAACTCGTTGAAG
>WQYJ01000251.1 GCA_009781325.1 Propionibacteriaceae bacterium
ACCATGTGGCGCAGTTCCTCCTCGGAGACCTCTTCGCGAGAGGTACGAGGGTCACCTCCCATGAAACGCACCACGATGTTGGTGGAGATTCCAAGAAACCAAATCAGGGGTCGAGCAAGGGTAGCCACTACATTGATGAAACCCGCCAATGACACGGCCACAGACTCTGCCCTCTGCATCGCTATCCTCTTGGCTGCCAGTTCGGAGATGACGATGGAGAAGTATGAGATCACGATGGTAACCAGGATGAGGGCAAGGATCTGGGACCCCGACTCCGGCAGCCCCATTCTCGTGAACAGTGGCGCGACATGCCCGGAGAGAGTCACGGCTCCAAATGAAGCCGACAGGAAACCTGAAAAGGTGATGCAGATCTGAACGGCTGAAAGGAAGCGGTTGGGGTTTTCTGCCAGTTCCGCCACTCTCTTGCCCCGCGCTCCTTTGGTGGCCAGTTGGCGAACCTGGGATTCCCTGAGCGAAACCAGGGCCATCTCAGCGGCAGAGAAAACTCCACCGATGGCAATGAACAGGGCAATCAGTGCTAGGTTTGCCCAGATATTCGACATTATCTCCCTCCGACGCGCATGTGGGCGTGAACTAGTGGGCCATCGCGATGCTCAGACCTTCGGCCAGCGCATCCATGAACTCCTCAGTTGTCAGCCAGGGTTGGTCACCACCGATCAGCAGGGCCAGGTCCTTTGTCATCTTGCCATGATCGACTCTATCGACGCAGACCTTTTCGAGCTTGCGAGCAAAGTCCGCCACATCGGGCGTGGAGTCCAGGAAAGCGCGATGCTTGAGAGCCCCCGTCCAGGCGAAGATGGATGCGATGGGGTTGGTCGACGTCGGCTTACCCTGCTGGTGGAGGCGCCAGTGGCGGGTCACTGTGCCGTGGGCAGCCTCAGCCAAAGCCGTACGTCCATCAGGAGTTAGCAGGACCGAGGTCATCAACCCCAGCGACCCAAAACCTTGGGCCACCACATCGGATTGCACATCCCCGTCATAGTTCTTGCACGCCCACAGGTACCCGCCACTCCACTTGATGGCTGCAGCCACCATGTCGTCGATGAGACGGTGCTCGTAAGTCAGACCAGCATCCGTGAATTGGGGCTGGAATTCATCGGCGAGGATGCGGGCAAAGATGTCCTTGAAGGCACCGTCATAGGCTTTGAGGATCGTGTTCTTGGTCGAGAGGTATACCGGGAGCTTCCTGGCCAGGGCGTACGAGAAACAGGAACGAGCAAAGTCCTCGATGGAGGCTGTGGTGTTGTACATCCCCAAGGCCACTCCCCCTTGTTGAGGATACTTGGCTACGTTACGGGTGATCGTCGTCGCGCCATCGGGCGAGGTGTAGGTCAGGGTCAGAGTGCCAGGGCCAGGAACAACGAAGTCCTGTGCCTTGTACTGATCAGCATGGGCGTGACGAGCAATAACGATGGGTTCGGTCCAGGTTGGTACCAGACGTGGGATCGAAGGGATAACGATGGGTTCGCGGAAGACCACTCCGCCCAGCACGTTGCGAATCGTACCGTTGGGTGACTTCCACATGGACTTGAGTCCAAACTCAGCCACGCGAGCTTCATCGGGGGTGATGGTCGCACACTTCACCCCAACTCCGGCAGCCTGAATCGCGTGGGCAGCGTCCAGGGTCACCTGATCATCGGTCGCGTCACGATTGATGATCGACAGGTCGAAGTAATCCAGATTCATGTCCAGGTAAGGGGTGAGCAACTTTTCCTTAATCATCGCCCAGATGACACGCGTCATCTCGTCGCCGTCGAGTTCGACAATCCTACCTTTGACAGTGATGGCCATGGTTGTCCCTTCCTGATTATCTCACCTAACCCTAACGCAGACAGTGCACCTCAGGACAGCAATGGGCGTACGAGGGCTGCGATGTAGAGCGAACCGGTGACTAAGAGGTCGCGAGAGGGATCAGCCAACAACACTCGTACCGCCTCATCAAGGTTAGGAATGACCTGGGTCGGGAGTCCGTAGGTTGCTCCAAGAGCTGCAATCTGACTCGCGGGAACAGAGACCCGTGCGAAACCACCGGGACCCAGCCTGAACTCCGGAACGATCAGATGGGACACAATCGGGGCCAGGGCTTCAATGGTCTCAACAATTTTAGTTTCAGGAGCAGTCGACAGGGTGGCTAAGGTAGGCAGGGGCCCAAGTCCACGCGCCTGAAGGGTCTCCACGAGGCTTCTCATCTTTAGTGGACTGTGGGCTCCGTCAAGGATGATCCGATGCTCCCTGAGATTGATCCACTCAAACCTGGCTGGTGGAACCACGCGCCGCACGTCGGACATACGAGCTTCATCGGGAAGCGCAAACCCATCCCTGTCTCCGAGGTAGGACACCGCAGCGAGAGCCAATGCCCAGTTCCCACACTGATAGAGGGGGAGTTCATCATCATCCTCCCAGTCCCTCGTGGATGGACACTCGGGGTCGACCACGTCCACGTGAGCGCCGATCTGAGCCGCGTGGGCAAGGACCACATCCATCACCTGTGATGATTGCTTGAGAAGAAATCCG
>WQYJ01000252.1 GCA_009781325.1 Propionibacteriaceae bacterium
GTTTTGGTCGACGTGGCACCTGAGGGTGCGGAGTTGCCCTTTACCTTCCAAGGCATGCCCAAAGCAGTGATCCCAGATTCCACATTGGAGGAAGAGCTCGCAGCCCTGGAGTGATGAGCGAGATCTCACGGGAATGGCTTGTACGGTCCCGGTATCCTTGCAGGGGATAGGACCTCTATGACCATGTACCAGAACTACCAACCACCAACGACGCGAATCCAAGGCTCGACGACGGATTGGTCGCCGTACGGTCATTCCGTGGTCGCAGGAGAGTTGGAACCGTTTGGTGTTGTTGGCCGTCCAGCGCCAGTTCGGGCTGACCTGCCTGAGCATCCGGAGGCGATAACTGTGCTGATCCTCGGTGTCCTAAGTTTTGGGATGATGGGCATTCTAGGACCGATTGCGTGGATCATGGGGAACAAGGCAAAACGGCAGTGCGAAGCGGGGCAGTACCGGATGTCAGATGCACTCAGTACTGGACGAATCCTGGGAATAGTCGGATCCGTTCTTGCGATTGTGGCAGTAGTCTTGTTGGGCGGGATGGTTTTGTTGTCTTTGTTGGCTGACATGTTTTTCGTCTTGTAGATCACCATAGCCGTTCTCAGCCCCGGAGTTGAGAGTTGCTGTGTGTTCATGAGCTCAAGGTGCAAGGCGCTTCCGTTGTGCGGCACGCCCTATTAGCGGTGGATCAAGGGGATGATTTCGTGGATTCCCTCATCAGTGTCCTCGCCGATCAGCGAGGCTGCTCCCATACCGTCACCTTTGACCGTACCGGGGCAAACTATGCGCGAATGGCATTGCCTGTCGCTCGATGACGCAGAGGACGCTGCTGCCCTCGGATCGGATGCGTGCACGGTATTCTGCTAACCATCGGTATCCTTGACGTGGAGAGGATTAATCATGAGCACGTACCACAACTATCCACCACAGACGGCTCAGGCCAAAGGCCCAGCGACACGGCATGTGCCGTACGGTCAAGCGCAGGTTCCAGGGACAATGGAGCCATACGGTGCTGCACCGAGATCACCCCAGCTACCAGAGCACCCACAGGCGATGACAGTACTGGTTCTGGGTATTCTCTCTCTGGTGGTGATGGGTGTTCTCGGACCAGTCGCCTGGGTCCTGGGGAACAAGGCTAAGCGTGAGTGTGACGCAGGGGTCTACCGGATGACCGATTCGCTCAGTGTTGGACGGATTCTCGGGATCATCGCTAGCGTTCTCCTTATTGTCGCTGGAGTCTCCATGATCGTGATGATGGTGGCCCTTCTCGCCTTGTCCTCCTCCATGTACTGATCGATCTCACATCACCGTCCAAATAGGACGGAAACTACCTGTGATGAAGGCGGCAGCGAGTCCAGCTCCAACGATCGTGGTTGCCACCAGGAGGTAGACAAAGTCAGGAAGCCCTACGCGAGATTCTCGAGCCCAGGTACGAGGTCCGTGCCCGAATCCGCGTGCTTCCATGGCCATGGCCAGAGTTGAGCCCCTTCTTAGGGCACTCACTAGCAAGGCAAAGGCCAAGGTGGCAAACCGCCACAGCGCCCGCCGGTCTCCCAGGCCCCGTGCACGGCGGGCTAGTTGCATCGACTTCCAATCCGCGATGAGATGGGCGATGAGTCGTACCCCCGCCAGGGTACCAAGGACGAAGCGGGCGGGAAGGTGCCAGACCTGGGCCAGCCCGTCGGCCATGTCAGTGGGATCGACATCCATGAGTGTGACCAGGCATGCCATTCCCAGGGCGATCACCCGTGCAGCGACAGCGGCACCATAACTGAGGGATTGCTCTGAGATGAGGATCAGACCCCAGGAGAAGAAGATCTGCCCGTCTGGCTTCCCGTACATAGCCATTGACAGCCCTGTCAGGGGCGCGGCAACCGCGAACGGGAGGGATCGCAAGGCCAATCGCCGTGCTCGTTGGGCGACCATCCGCAGTTTCAGGCCAAGGTAGATGACCACTTCTAGAGCAATGACCGCCACAGCACTGACCCAGTCCAAGGTCACCAGCAATGGGAAGGTTAGAATCATGGCCGCAGCCAATCGAGTGACGGGGTTGACCTGATCGATCCTGGTCAACATGGCACGCTCATGTCAATCAGATGGTCCCCTAGAGCGCGGATGTATCGCTGGTCGTGGGTGACGGAAATGATTGTCGTTCCTTGATCTCGAAGTTGGCGGGCGAGGTCAACCAACGAAGTCCACGTGAGGCGATCTTGGGCGAATGTGGGTTCATCAAGGACGATCACTGCGGGATTGCAGGCTAAGACAGTCGCCACAGACAGACGACGTTTTTCACCACCTGACACGGTAAAAGGATTGGCCTTGGCGAGGTGAGTGAGGCGAAGAAGATCAAGCAATCTACCCACCTGATCGTGGATCTGGTCGGAGTTCACCTTACTGGCGCGTAACCCCACTGCGATTTCATCGAAGACGGTGCTAGCAACGAATTGATGGTCAGGGGATTGGAAGACGGTACCAATCCGAGTCAGGAGCTCCTTGGACTTCCAGGTGTGCGGGGTGGGA
>WQYJ01000253.1 GCA_009781325.1 Propionibacteriaceae bacterium
GAGCTCATGTCTGCCGAGTTACTGAGGATCTGGAGCGCTGACACAAAAACCGTCCTCTTCATCACTCATCAACTTGATGAGGCTGTCTACCTCGCTGATCGCGTGGTGGTTCTTGCTGCCCATCCAGGCACTGTCCGTGAGATTGTCGAGATTCCCTTCGGGCGTCCCCGAGATCTAGCACTGAAACGGTCCCCAGACTTCGGCGAAATAGTCGCTCACATCTGGGGCCTCATAGAAGACGAAGTGAAATCTAGTTTTAGGAACTAAACGCCAGCCGCCAACCATGCGCTAAGTGTTTCCCCTAATCGCACCGTAACAATGAAGTAAGGAATACACATGAACGTCAGGAAGTTAGCCGCCATAGCAATCGCCGCGGCGACCGCACTCGCTGTTCCAGCGTGCTCTAGCAATGGAGCCTCTGACGGCGAGTATGTCACCGTCGATTTCGCCACTCTAGGCCCCAGTTCTCTGCTGTGGACCTTTTACATTGCCCGTGATCAGGGCTTCTTTGAAGCTGAGGGAGTCACAATAAACCAGATTGTGACACAAAACAGCTCTCTGCTGGTGCAGTCTGTCGCGTCCGGATCAGCCATGATTGGCATCGGCCAGTCCGATAACCTCATCAAAGCTGTAGACGAGGGCGCCTCACTGGTTGCACTCGGTGCGACCACCGCAAAAAACGAATCCAGACTAATTGGTGCTCCAGGGATCAACGACATTTCCGAACTCGAAGGACAGAGAGTCGCCGCGGGTGCCGTTTCCGGTGGTACTGGTGATATGTTGATCGCTTTGATGCAGGCGGGTGGCCTGGATCAGGGAACCTACGAGATTGTGGCCATTCCGAACTCGTCAGATCGGATTGTTGGCATCCAGAATCAGCAACTTGAAGGTGCTCTTCTCATTGCCCCTTACGATTCAACAGCTCTGGCCGACGGTGGCATTGTCCTTGCCGTGTACGAAGAGCCCTACGTCGGTCAGATGCTGGTGGCGAACAAGACCTGGGCAGACGACAACCCAGATGCCGCCAAGCGGGTTACCAAAGCTATGGTTTCCGCCGCCAACTGGCTGTTCGATCCAGCGAATCGGGAAGAAGCACAGAAGATACTTGGCGCGGCTACGGAAACCGAGGCGCAGGCGACTTCTGATGCCTACGACTTCCTGGTTCTTGGGAGCGTCTTCGCCAAAGACATGAAGGTGTCACTGGAAGGCATGCAGAACGTAATCAACCTCGGCGTTCAGGTGCATGGCGGAGAACTCCGCGAACTCGACTTCGAGACGTACGTCGACGAGTCCTACCTATAGTTGATCCATAGCATCCTCCGGAGGGCGACTGCGTCGTTCTCCGGAGGATGCCAGCCTTCGACCACCCACATAGGAGTCAAATATGCCGATCAGGCGATCATCAGTGGGCGATGCTCGAATTGCATCATCTAACAGGGCTCCCGATTCGCCACGCTATTTTTCTCAAGCAATGATCGTCTCGGAGAACACACAGCTCATCTTCACCTCGGGCTTCAATTCTCGCGACCCGAGATCTAATGAAGTCCTTCATCGTGGTGACGTGGTAGCGCAGACTCGGACTGCGCTCACCTACCTAGAACAAGTACTCACCGAAGCTGGGGCGGGCATGCAACATGTAGTCAAGCTCTCAGTGTTCTACTCGGACATGGCCGACATGGCGGCGGTGCGTGAAGTACGCACCGAGTTTTTCCCTGTGGACCCCCCGGTCTGCACTGGGGTGGGTGTCCAGCTGCCCGATCCAGCCATGCTCATTGAGATCGACGCCGTGGCTATCATCCCCTTCCAAAAGCCGGCGTAACTCGACTCAAGTTGTAAGAAGTGCGTCTGGGTGATGCCTGTTGCGCGCTGTTGCCATGCATCCGGCTAACGGCTGGTTCTGATTCAGCCCAGGACAACCACTAGGTTCTGATCAGCTGGCACCAGCGCTGGACGGATTCTCCTGTCAAAGGTGACCAGCCTGGCTCCTGCAGCTTCGAGCGGCAGACACCACCCTTGGAACTATCTCTAGCGTTGTCCTCATACCGCGAGAGAATCAGCATCACACATCACGCATCAATTCCGCGCATTGATGTGCGCACCGTCCCAGATCACAGTGCTACGGCACAGAAACGTCACCCACGATGGCAAGGGGCAAACGTCGGTTGGCGAATTGAGAAAGCTACTGCGCCGTTAGACCACCATCGACCATGAAAGTCGAGCCGGTGATGAACAGCGATTGATCCGAGGCCAGGAAGGCAGTTGCATTAGCTACGTCCACAGGTGTGGCCAAACGACCGAGCGGGTGGGCGCCACATTGAGCTGCCAGGACACCTTGCGGGTCATCCATCGTGGCTAGGATCTCGTCATTGAAGGGCGTGTCTACCACCCCTGGGCACAGTGCATTGACCCGAATGCCCTCAGGCGCCAAGTCCAGTGCCATGGCTTTGGACATGACCACCAATGCCCCTTTAGAGGCACAGTAACCAATAGAGTTGCCGACCCCTATCACACC